>NZ_JAGIQE010000029.1:0-20239 GCF_017815075.1 Burkholderia sp. AcTa6-5
GATTTACGCCGAAGCAGCGGCTGGCCATGGCCGCTTAGTTTCTACTTCTGAACCCCGTGGAAAACGGGGGGATTACCCGTTCTTCAAGGGCTGGCAAAAAGTTGACGAAAGCAATACGCCGTTTAGTCAGGATGGGCTATGCGGATACGATGAGCTTTGTCGTCTGACCGGCGTTACTGATCCACAGGCAACGTTCGGAATGATCCAGCCGCTCGAATACGACGGTAACAACAACGATAGTGCCAATCAGCTGCTCGCTGGCTATGTGCGGAATGCAGAGGGTGTGCGCACAAAGCTCAGGGGGCTGGTGTTCAACGCGCGCAGCGAGTGGGATCCGTCGGACAAGGGCGATCGCTATCGAGGTCTGAATGAACCAGATGGATTCTTTGGCAAGCAGAAAGATACCAACCCGGATGGCTATGCCTTGTTTATTGAATTTCTCGGAAAATTCCAGTTTCTTGACAGGTTGCCATCCGAGGCATCGCTAGCAAAAGAGAAGCTCTGGTATTTTCATCCGCTCGAATTTATTCGGCATTTCAGGAAATGTGGATGGCTTGGTAAGAGGGAGATGCTCCAGCTTATACCGGATCATGTTATTAGAAAGCCAGGCTCACATAACTCCCCCTCTCAAGGAGTATGGGAGTCACCAAATCCAGATCATGCTTCGTCTTTGCTTGATAGGTTCGGGTTGGATTTGAACAGGTCGATGAGGAAGTTCAAGCTTGACACCCCTATTCGACAGGCGTGTTTTATAGCAAATGCCACACAAGAAACAGGGTGGTTCCGTTATCTTGCGGAAGGGAATCGCAATGATAGTGCAACAGACCTGCACAACGGTTGGTTTGGTCGGGGTTTTTTGCAGTTGACCAATCCTAACGGAAATATGGGCGGCGGAAATAATAACTACTATAAATATTTTAAATTTATTGGTCGGCACCCGACTCTGCCGCCGGGGGCGCAGGAGTTGCAGTGGCGAAATGAGGTTGCAAGAGATGCTTATCATGCGAGTCATAGTGCAGGTGCTTATTGGGTTTGGTCCGGGAAATCGATGCCTACGGTGAACAATCCGTCTCGACCGCGGGTGGATAGTGCGAATAAATATGCAGATGAGATGGGTGTGAACGAAAGAAGGGTAATTCGAACAAACGCCGGAATTAAGGTGTGGTATTACAACCAATCCTTTGCGAATTGTGCTGCGGCAGTGAACTATCCGGGTGCTACGGGCAAAAACCCACCAAACATGAATGGTCTGGTAGATCGATCGACGTCGCTGACTAATGCGCTAATGGTTTTGACCGATATTGCGATTTTCAAGGGGCCAAATCAGGAAGATCTAACGTGGCCGGAATACTTCACAAGACGGAAGTTGCCGTGAGAAATATTTTTTGGATGTTGTTGGCTTTTTTGGGGCTCGGTGGGGCCGCGAATGGTGAGCCGGTTTCTACTGGTCATGTCAATTATCGGGATAATGTATCTCTGTTGAAAAATCGGTGCGGATATGTTCTCGGCGAGAGTATATCGTCAAAGGCAGTCGATTCTTCGGTGGGCGTAAATAATGGAATCATATCATTTGATTTTTATCTTGTGATGACGCTGGATAAGAGGGCTATACGCGGGAAGCTGTCGTTTGGTTGTTTTGTGGCTGAATCGAGTGTGCCGGGTTCAAGTGTTATGAATAACACCACCGCGGTCGACGAAATTGCTTTGGAAGATTCTGGGGGGCGATATGTGCGTAATATCGTGTGGCAAAGGAAATATGAAGGAAAGGGGTGGGATGGAACCATTGCCTATGTTGATTCGATATATGGCGATCGAGAGAGGTTGACTGTTCCTGATTATTTCTTAATATGCCCTGACGCAATACATTACCCATGTTTCTCGTTTGAAATTGTGGGGGAGAGGCTTGACAAGAAGGAAATCGATCGAATTCCGGTGGCGCTTGGCGGAATTGAAGTTGTTGCATTGCGATCTACGGCTCCTGAAAGAGACGACGGGGATCGATAGATTGTCATCCGCGATTAATTTGTCCCTGAGCTTCGGCACTCGGTGTGCTGGAAATTCCAAAAATCCCTATTCAACTAGATAGCCAGTATATGCAATCTCCTATTCGCAAAGGTGACAAACTCGAACATGGCGGTGAAGTTACCAGCGGCTCGCCGTGGACGACGTTCATGGACAGGCCGCTTGCACGTAAAGGCGACGATGCGACCTGCGACCTGCATGGTCCGACCATCATCGACGAGGGCGCGGACAAGTATCCCGATCGCGATGAGAAGCTGTTCGCGCTGGACGGTTATCGCTGCACATGCGGTTGTCGATTGATTTCGTCGCTACCGAACGTCCACTTCGAGTAATGCCGGTCGATCTCTCTCCCGCCGGACGCCCCAGCGCGTATCCGGCCAGGATGCGTTTCAGGCCGTGGGCATTAACTTGGTTCGTGTGTAATGTGTTCGGCCCGGTGGTCATTTTGCTGGCGTGGCCGAAAAGCGAGCCCGCGAGCGGCCTTAGGTTTTGGGGCTTGATTAGTGGGGTACCGAACGGACTGTTTCTGGTCTTGCTCGGCTTTGGCCGCGCAGGCTACGAGGGGCTATGGTATCGCGCATACTGGCGCAACCATCATCGTGACCGCTGGCTTGCGAAAAAGATCGGGTTTGCGCAGCGACCGCTTTATGTACTCGACGCAGGCTATTGCCTGCCTCTTGGTGGGACATCTCTGTCCGATGTTCTGATAGGGAAACGCTCCATCATGAAGGTGCAAGCCCCGCGGCACGGCCCAGGAAAGGTTTTGTGCAATCGCTTTGAGGACAACGACCCGCTACTGGACGCCCCGTCCAATGATCCGCCGCTGGACGCTTCCTCCATGGCGGATGAAGAGGAAAGTCCAACTGCTGCCGTACCGAAGAAGGCCGATCCAGTTGTGCAGATGATCCGCGTTGCGCTTGAGCCTCTCGCTGAAAGCATTCAGGCACTGACTCGATACGAAAGGGCATATTGGCCTCAAGTGCGCGTATTGGCCGAGTCGGACATCGCGGACGTGCGTTTGACCCAGGTTCGTGCCGCGATGCATCTTGTGGCGTTTCCGCCCTTGGAAGTCCAGGCCGTTCCGGCTGCCGACGCGTTGCTTGTGGCCGATGTATGGCTCGACGCGCATGAATCCCGTCCGCTCCTCGTCATCGCTACGACGTGGTACGACGATGACATCGACGAGAGCCTTGCCGAGGGATGTGTGGCCGCGTTGCTTGATGCCGGCTATTTCGGGCTTCCGCAGGAGGTCCGTAGAAAGGCTGCGCTACATAGGCCCGTTGCGGGTGATTCCGCCGAACCGGAATATGGTTTCGCGAATTCCGCGATCTGGGGCAAAGCCGACGCCGCCTCGGTGACGCGTGCGTGGATAACGCGGCCGGTTGAAAACTGTGACCGCGCGTTGAACGCCGCCGGGTTTGTGGTTGCAGCAAAAGACGCTGCGCAGAGTCGGTTGGATCGTATTGTTGGCGACATGCGGGCAGCGAACGGTCTGCTGGCGATCGCCGCGGCGATCGAGTCCGGGGCCAGTGACAGACCGCAACTCGTCGTCGATGGCTCGCAGTCGGCCATCCTCTATGTTTTACCCCGAGATCAAACGGCTTCTTCGCATGTCGATATCCAAAAATAATCTCCAAAACACGCAGCCTCGAGCGGCGTTAACCGACGACGCTCAGAGCCGGGTCGCAGTCTGGGGGCTGCCTCTTGCCGTCTTGGTTATTGCCGTTTCAGCGCTCGTGCTGGTTTGGTTCCATGGCGAGCGCCTCGGCGTCCCCGATGGCACGCCTCGTACACTGGCATTGATCGGTATTCCGGTATTGCTGGTTGTCATCGTGATCATTCATCTGATGGCGATATCGACTTGCGCATATGCGGGAGCAGCCAAACTGTTTCGTCTGCAAACCGGTGAGAAGGAAGCCGCTTCAACGACGGAACGGCAGTTCAAACGCGATGCGCGTCTGCAACGTCTGGTCGAGGAACTACGGGTATCGCAGGGCCGGCGCTGGCGATACCGATCACCGTGGCTGATGGTGAGCGGCGCTGACACGCTGGTCGATCAGGTCGCGCCGGGCCTGAAGTGCGCGGGTGCGATGCCCGTCGGCGACGTGATCCTCGTGCACGCGGCGCCGGACGACATCGACGCGGGCGTGTGGCGTCGGCAGATCCGTAAGCTGCGGAGCAGACGGCCTGTCGACGGCGTCGTGCAGGTCACGCATGCGGACGAGCGCGTTAGCGAACTGCCGCGCGCACTCGCCACGCTTGCCGCGGACATCGGCTGGGCCGCGCCTGTCACGTTCCTGCATCCAGTGCCCGCGGCGAACGGCCGCCCGGAAGCATTCGATGCGATCGGCGCATTTCCGGAGCCTGTGGTCGGTGCTAGTCGGCTTCTCGTCTTACGCGATCAACTCGCTGCGATCGAGCGTAGTACGGCGGATACGGGCGTTCGGCTTTGTGCGGCATCGACACGCATCACATACTTAGCCGAAATCTCGCAATACATCGAAAAGCAGCACGAGCAAATCGTCGCCGGCTGGCAGGCGCTCGTTGATTCGCACTGGACGCGCGCGCCGCTGACGGGCGTCATGTTCGCTCCCGTATTCGCGACGACAGCCACCATGCCGACGCCGGTGCCACTTGCTGCGGGCGCGAGCGCAACGGCGCCGACCCTCCCGACCGATTTCCCGCCGAAACCGGCCGCACTGCTAGCCGCGTGGCGCGCAATCGCCAGTCGGCGACGCATTGGCCAGCGGGTGGGCTTCTACTGGCCGGATGCGCTGGCGATAGGCGTGACAGTTGCGGCGATAGCGTGGTGCGCATGGGTGACCATATCGTTCGTCGGCAACCGGCAACTCATGCGCGAAGCGGAAGCGGCGGCTCGCGCAGCGGTCGATGCACGGCCGCAAACCGCTGTCGCCTTGCGCGCGCAGCTTGCGCTGCAACAGTTGATCGAAAAGCTCGAATACCGGCAACGGCATGGCGCACTGTGGTATCTGCGAGCGGGTCTGTCGCACAATGACGATGTTCTCGGCAGTCTGTGGCAACCGTACCGAATCGCCGCGAATCGCAACTTGCAGGCGCCTGTTGTGAAAACGATCGGCGAGCTGTTGGTGGCAGCCGATCGGATGCGCGCCGACAGCCTTCAATCACAGGACGCACGCAGCAGTACCTACAATGCGCTCAAGGCTTATCTGATGCTCGGTGATCCATCTCGCGCCGAATCTGCATTTCTGAAGCATCAACTCACCGCTCTGTGGAGGAGGCCGCCGGAAATGCCTTCGGGCGAGCGTGACGATATCGGCCGACGGCTCGCAGCGTTTTACGCCGATCATCTGAAAGCGCATCCGGAATGGCGAATTGCGACGGACGATCGCGTCGTGACAGCGACTCGCAACATGCTGGTGACGCAGATGGGACTCGCGTCAGCCGACGACACGGTGTACCGGCGCATTATCGACGACGTCGAGAACAAGTACGCCGATGCGTCGCTCGAGACGCTGCTGAATGGCGCCGATGCACGTGGGATGTTCACCGCGTCGCAGACGGTGCCGGGGATTTATACGCGCGCAGCGTGGGACGGCATGATCGCTGCGGCGATCGACAAGGCCGCCGGCGAGTACCAAAGCAGTGGCGACTGGGTGTTGGCGAGCACGCAGTCGTCTCGGACGACGGGGCACACGCGCGCGGCCGACATGATCCGGTCTAAAGCGCCCGCCGAGGAACTGAAGCAGCGGCTGACGGCGCGTTATTTTGGCGAGTACACGGCTGCGTGGCAGCGCATGCTCAACAGCATGAAATGGCAGCCGGCATCCAATCTCGGCGGTGCGGTGGCACAGCTTTCGCGGCTCGCGGATGCACAGACCTCGCCGTTGATCGCGCTGATGAAATCCGTGCAATATCAGGCCCAGGCGGGCCGCCCGTCGCAGGCGCTGGTTGACACGCTGGTGCGCAAGGCGCAAGACCTGATCGGTACGGACGAGCAGGCAGGGGCGGCCGTCGTCAGCCCACTCGACAAGCCGTTCGGTCCGCTGCTCGTGCTGATGGGCGACGCGGGTGCGTCGCCGGCCGCTGCAAACGCGAAGAGCGCTGCGCCGGCCGGTATCGCGCTGACCGGGGTGAGCCTGTCGCGCTACCTGACGGCAGTCACGACGATGCGGCTGAAGTTGCAGCAGATTTCCGGCAGTCCGGATGCGCAGGCGATGGCGCGTTCGCTCGCGCAGGCGGTGTTCCAGGGGAAGTTGTCGGAGTTGTCGCAGGCGCGCGATGACGCGGCGCTGACGGCCGCAAGTCTGGGCGCGGCATGGGCGGGTTTTGGCGATGCGGTGTTTGCGCAGCCGCTCGAGGCCGCATGGCAGACGATCCTGCAACCGGCCGCAGCGAGCCTGAACGACGCATGGCGAGCCAGCGTTGCCGCGCCCTTCAACGCGGCGATGAGCGGCCGCTATCCGTTCTTCGATACGCAGGCCGATGCATCCTTCGCTGAGCTTGGCCGCTATGTGCGGCCCGACACCGGATTGATTTCGCGTTTCGTCACTACACAACTGGCCGGCGTGATGAAGCTGGAGGGCGATCACTGGGCGCCGAACGAGTTTGCGCCGCAGGCGCTGCAGTTCGACCCGAAATTCCTGAGCGCCGTCCGGCAGCTGTCGACTGTGGGCGCGCAGCTCTACTTGCAGGGCGACGCGGGACAGAAATTCGAAATGATGGCCCTGCCGACGCCAGAGGTAACACGCTCGGAACTGTCGATCGACGGCAAGCAGATCGTCTATTTCAATCAGCAGGAACGCTGGACGCCGCTGGCGTGGCCAGGCAATGGCCTGAACGGACACGCGGGGCTCACGTGGCAGACGCTCGACGCGGGCCTGCGGCAGGCGTTTGATTCGACCGGCGATTGGGCGTTCCTGCGTCTGCTGAGCAAGGCGGACGTCACACAGCTTGATAGCACGCGCTATCGGCTCACGTGGAACACCGGGAGCGGCGAGCCGCTTTCGTATGTGCTGCGCACACAGGTCGGCGCCGGGCCGATTGGCCTGCTGAAACTGCGCGGATTCCGAATGCCCGATCGCATTTTCATCGTCGGCAACGCCGGTGTCGTGTCCACCATGCCGCTCCTGCCGCCGCTGCCACAGGATCTCCAGCCATGAGTGAAGGCAAAAACAAACCGGTGATGCCCGAAGGCGTCGGCTTCGGCGCGGAGGACGATCCGTACCTACGCTACTTCGATGCCGAGATGCGCTACCTGCGCGAAGCGTCGCGGGAATTTGCGAAGGAACAGCCGCAAGGCGCCCGCCGTGTGGGAATGACGATGATGCCCGGCGCGCTCCACGACAGTGTCGAGCAGACTTACGAGGGCTTCGCTTTCCTCACGAGCCGGCTGCGCATGCAGCTCGACGACGCCTATTCGGAAATCAGCGATCCGTTGATCGACCACCTTTGGCCGCATGCGGGTCGCACGATTCCGTCGCTGGCGATCCTTGCATGCATGCCCCGCACCGGCGAGGCGCGGATTCTCGATACGTTACCGCCGGGGTTACAGGTTCATTCGACACCGGTCGGCCAGGACGGGACGATATGCGTTTATCGGACCACTCAGGCGGTAAGCCTGTTGCCGCTCGGCGTGCGCGAGGCGGGTGCGCGTATGCGCGAGGACGGTCGCACGGTGATTCGGCTCGCGTTCGACCTGCTGCACCGCGAGCAGCGGTTGCTGGATGACCTGTCGCGTATCCGGCTTTACCTGCATGGCGACCGGCCGACTGCATCCGCGCTGTACGCGGTGTTCACGCGTCAGGTCGAGTCGATCGGCGTGCGCATGCCGCGCCTGCTCGACGGCCAGCTACAGCCGTGTCCGGCGATGAAGTTCGAGGCGGCCGGCTTTGGCGCACGGGAGCGACTGTGGCCGGTCGATCACGACGCACGCGACGTCGCTCTCGATCGCGAGCAGACGATGCTCGAATATTTCGCGTTCCCCGAGAAGTTCCACTTCGTCGACTTGTGCGGTTTCGACGCGGCGAGTGTGCCACCGGGCGAAACGCGTCTTGAATTCGAAATCGTGATCCGGGATCGGCTACCCGGTGACGCCACGTTCGGCGCGGACAATATCCGGTTGTTCTGCACGCCGGTGATCAATCTGTTCGAGCTGGACGCGCAGGCAATCCGGCCCAACGGACACGATCGCGACTATCCGGTGCTCCCTCCCAGGTCGGCGGGCCAGCACGTCGAGCCCTACGATGCGCTGTCGGTCATGGCGACCGATCCGCGCACCGCCAATCAATACGCGTATCGGTCGATCAAGGAATTCCGTCACCGCGGCGGGATGATGCGGCACGAATCGCCGGATCGCTACTACCACGCGTCGATTCGGCAAGGCGTGACCGGCCAGCGCGAGATCGTCGTGACGTTGGGGGGGCATCTATGGGATGAGCCGGGCAGCTTGCCGGACGCGCACGTGACGGTCCGGGTATTGGCAAACAATGGCCGATTGCCGCGCATGGCCCTGCGTGAATCGATGATTGCCACGCCTGCTTCGACCTTTAACGGTGTCGAGCGCGTATGCAACCTGACGGCCCCGACGATGCCGCTGTATCCGCCGCGCGGGCGCGACTATGACTGGCGGGTGATTTCTCACTTCAACGCGGCAGGCACAACCGAGCTGAACATGATGGACGCGAACGTGCTGCGCGGCGCGCTGTCGTTGTACGACTGGACGCGACAGGACGATAACCGGCGACGTATCGAGGCGATCCATTACGTGTGGCTCGACGAGGAAACGGAACGGGTGGGTATGCGCGTCGATCGCATCGTGAATGTGAACGTAGGTATCGAGCCGTCGGGTTTCGCCGGGCCGGGCGACGTCGCGCTGTTCGGCGACGTACTCAGCCGCTTCGTAGGCCGCTACGCGTGTTGCCACTTTGCAGTGCGACTCGTTCTGTACGAAGGCGTCGGGGGGCCGATTCGGCGCTATCCGTGCGTGAGCAAGACGGGAGACTGGTTGTGATATCGAGAACACATCGGAGGATGCGAAGCATTCGACTGGTAGCGGTCGGTGCGCTGACGGTCGCGGCGATGTCCGGCTGCGGCATGTGGCAGTCGGTGATGGATACGACGGTCGATACGGCGCGCACGGTATTCGTCGCGAAGGTCAAGCAGATGAATCTGGTGATCGAAAGTCGTTCCGCGCTCAACGAAAATGAGCAAGGTCAATCATTGTCGGTCGTGGTGCGCGTCTACCAGTTGGGAGACGCGAAGGTCTTCGAAAAAGCGGGTTACGCCCAGTTGCTCGATGACGATAGAGCGTTACTGAGGGCCGATCTGCTCGGCAGTATGGAAACCACGCTCGGGCCTGGCGCCACGGTGAAGCTGTCTGCGCCCATGGCAGATGATGCGCAAGTTGTCGGTGTCGCGGGACTCTTTCGTCATCAAGCCGGTGCCGAATGGCAACTGGTGATCCCGAAATCGCAATGGAAGAAATCCGACCCCGTCAAGCTGGTCGTGACGGGCAATCGGATGGAGTTGGTTCCATGAACGAGGTGCGGTTTCGGGAGCTTGATCGTCGGCGACGGAATTCCTGATGGTGAGAGTTAACTCGGCCATGTCTGGCGCACAACGGGCTCTTCTTCCATTGGAAAGCGCTCCGGACCGTCCGCTGACCATCCCTGACAGTGTGCGGCCGGCGCTCCGCTAGAATGCCGGATTGCCGCCGCTTGACGCGGGCGGCGCGTCGCGCGCTACACTGCGCCTAGCCATCCCCGTTCAACCTTCCATCCCGCCGACGATGACGTCTCCTGTCCTGACCGGCCTGCGCATCGGTATCACGATCGGATTGCGTGCCCCCGACGAAAGCCTGTGGATCAACGGCATCAAGCAGAACGCGCTGTTCCTCGCGAAACTGCTGATGGCGTCGCCGCACGGCTACCGCGTGACGCTGGTCAACACGACCGACGTGCCGCTGACCGACGCGCTGCCGTGGGATCGCAGCGTGTACGACACGCGCGCGTTCGCCGACATGAAGGACGCGCTCGACGTGGTGATCGAGCTCGGCGGGCAGATCGACGGCGAGCAGACGGCCTACCTGAAAGCGCGCGGCGCGAAGCTCGTCAGCTATTGCTGCGGCGTCGAGTACATCAACGCGATGGAGTCGATGCTGTTCGGCCGCCGGCTGTGGGATTCGCTGTTCATCAACCGCGGCTACGACGAGGTGTGGGCGATTCCGCAGATCGCGCCGTCGTCGCTGCCGTTCCTGCAGTCGCTGCGCCGCTGTCCGGGGCGCGTGGTGCCGTTCGTGTGGGATCCGATGTTCCTGACCGAACGCGCACAGTCGCTGCCCGAGCACGGCGAATACCGGCCGCGCAGCGAGCCCGGCAAGCGGCTCACGGTGATGGAGCCGAACCACAACGTCGTGAAGTTCTGCGTGTATCCGATGCTGATCATCGACGAGGCGTATCGCCGCGACCCCGACGCGATCTGCTTCACGCACGTGACGAACGCAGATCGCCTCGCGCACGACAGCCCCGAGTTCGTGATGCTGATGAACTACCTGGATATCGTGCGCGCGGGCAAGGCGAGCTTCGTCGGGCGCTTCGATACGCCGCTGTTCCTGGCCGACCTGACCGATATCGTCGTGTCGCACCAGTGGTCGAACCCGCTGAACTATTTCTATTTCGACGTGTGCTGGCAGGGCTATCCGCTCGTGCACAACGCGAGCCTTGCACCCGATCTCGGGTATTACTACCCCGACAACGACGTGCAGCAGGGCGCCGATGCGCTGCTGCGCGCGCTGCATATGCACGACGACGACTGGCAAGCGTATGCGCGACGCCAGCGCGAGATCCTTCGCCGTTACACGTCGGCGAATCCGGCGCTCGTCGCCGAGTACGACGCGCTGCTCGCGAACCTGATCGGCGCGCCGGCCGCCTGAGGCCGGTGTTCCGCGGCGCACGGTCGTTGCGCTCCGCTCGCCTCCCGCCGTCGGGTTTGTCCCGCCCTCATGTCTGACGAAATGATGCCGTTAAAAAAAGAAACCGACGAACCGGATGGGTTCGACGGTTTTCGAAGGCACGAAATTGACGGCTCCGAGGGAAGTCCGTCAAAAACAAGTTTATAGGTTAACAAGTTGGAAAGATTGTTAAATATGTTTCAATCTATAATCTTCATATAATTGAAATTGGTATTATGGATTAAAAGGAGATTGATTCCTGTTGGAAATTTAATAATATCGTTGGGAACACGGAAATTGCATGCCGCAGTGATCGAATGGCGCGCGGCGGCAGGTATCAAGAGTGAGGCGGCACGTGCGGAGAGCGGCATTTCTCCCCGACATATCGAGCGCGGGCGGTACTTCGTCGCATAGTATTATCTGATCAATTGACGGTGCCCCGATTCGAGCGACGAGCGAATCCGGGAAAAGAAGATTCGGATAAAACGGTCTGGATGAAAAATATAAGCGATTCGGATTTGAGGTTCTTGTAATTCGCGTTGTGTAACCTGTCGCACTGTTGGTATCGCGCGCGCGTGGTGTATTTCAGGTAATCGAATATCGTAAAAATATCGAATTTGACGGTGCCGAAGCGACCAGTACGCTCCCCGGAAAAAATCGACATACAGGATGGGCCGGGTAGGCGGCGGAGCGCGTCGAGGTGGGCGCGTTCCGTCTGGGTGTTGAGGTCGAGCCGCGATCGGCGGCTCGCCATTTGCCGGAGCGCCGGATGAATGCGGTCGAAGCTCGCCAGGAGGCGAATCGGAAAGCGAATCGCGATGAAATCGATCTCGTGTTCGGCGCGCGCGACGATCATCCCGACCTTGCGTCGGTACGCAGTTTCGTCGAAAGCCGGCTCGGATTCGCGCACGAACCCGTCTGCCGCGCCGACCTGTCGGGCGGCGTGCTGTACGAGGAACGCCTGGCGCGGTTGCGGTGGGGCGAGCGCGATGCGCTGCCGCCGCTCGTCTTCCTGCCGCGCCTCGAAGCGCTCGGCCTGATGCGCTGGTTCGACCGGCTGGTGGTCGGCCGTACGATCGATGCGCTGCGCGCCGATCCGGGCGCCGTGTACGGTTGCAACGTCGCGGCGGCGAGTGCGGTGGTGGACGACGCGTGGCTCGCGATTTTCAGGCGGCTCGAGCGCGAGCCGTCGGTGGCCGCGCGGCTGGTCGTCGAGATCACGGAGACGGGGCCGCTGAACCCCGTCGCGGGCCGGTCGTTCGTGTACCGCTTCCGGCGGGCCGGGTGCCGGATCGCGATCGACGATTTCGGTGTCGGCTTCAGTGCATTGAACAATCTGGTGGTCGGCAATCCCGACATCGTGAAGCTCGACCGCTCGATCCTGTCGATGATCAAGCGCAACGCGATCGGGCGCTACCAGTTCCGGCGGCTGATCGCGTTTGCGCATGAAGGTGCGCGGCACGTCGTCGTCGAAGGCGTGGAAAGCGAGACCGACCGGCAGATCATCGTGGATGCCGGCGTCACGTGGGCGCAGGGCATTCGCTTTTCATGGCGATCGCCGGCCGCCGCGTGATAGCGGAAACGGGCAGGGCGGCGCGCGCGGTGCGCGTCGGGGGCGGGACGAATCGCAAAGGGGCGTGGGCATGACGGAGACGAAAGCCGGAGGCGGAACGGGCACGCAGGCGATCGATGCGCGCGAGCTGGTCGCGATCGCCGAGCTGGCCGACATGCTGCGGCAACTGGGCGCCGAATCGGCCGATGCGCCGATCGACGTCGCGCCGTATCTGGACGGTCTGACACGCGTCGCACGCCGTATTCGGCGAATGATGCCGCTCGACGCGGGCGGCCGCGAACTGGCGGCCCGGCACTACTACGCGGGCGTCATCGCCGGCGCGTGCGGCGACGAGTCGGCGATCGCGCGCGGCGTATCCGACAGCCTCGTCCGGCAATCGGCCGACGCAGGCCGGTCGGCCGCCCGTTGTTTCGCGGTGCTCGCGCGCATCGGGCGGCGGCATGGCCGCGCGTTCGCCGCGCAAAGCGGCGATCGGGTACTGGCGTAACGCAACCGGCGCGTGCGCAGGCAATCAGCCGAGCGGGCGGCCGGCGAACAGGTGCTGGATCTGCGTGGAATAGGCGCGAACGTTGTGCTCGGCGAGCGTGTCGACCTGGTGCAGGCAGCGGCGGGCGGCCGCCGCGTAGTCGTCGAGCCGTGCGTCGTGCGTTTGCGCGGCGGTCGCGATCGCGCGCGCCGCATCGAAGATCTCGAAGTCCGGATAGTAGTAGCCGACGTCGCGCAGGAACGGCGAGTTGTGCACGAGCGGGTAGTTGCCGTACAGCGCGTCGTACAGCAGGTAGTTCAGGCCGTTTTCCCAGTGGTGCGACACGACGATGTCGGTGTGATGCGCGGCCCACGCGACGAACGGCGCGCGCACGTCGGCGGTGGCCTTGCCGTCGCGCACCATCTCGAGCCCGAGCGCGAGATGCTTGAAGGCGACGTTTTCCTTCTTGTCGAACGTGTTGGTCATGTACACGTGCTCGACGAGCTCCGGATGCTCGACGTAGCACGCGTTCGCGGCGAGCATCGGCACGATCGCGCTCTTCACGACGTTCAGGTTCGGCTCGAAGAACGCGATGCGCTTGGCCGGGCCGCGGTTGCGATAGCCGAAGCGCGCCTTCAGTTCAGGGTCCACGTCGAGGCTGCGTTCGATGAAATACGGCGACCAGATATGCGGCAGCTCGATCACCGGCGCGCGGTACACGGCCTGGAAATACGCGGCGCACGTATGCATGTGCTGCGGATTGGTCCAGATCTCGTCGAACTGCACGCGGTGCGGGTTTGGCCGCCAATCGTTCTTCTCGAAGTTGATCGTCTCGACCGCGATCACGTAGTCGTTGCCGAAGCGATACGACGCGCACTTGCCGCCGCGCTGGCGCACGACGTCCGTGTGAGACGGATCGACGAACGCGTTCATTTCGATCAGCAGGTCGGTCTGGTGAACGACGGCCGACAGCGGCCGCAGCGCGTCGCCGAACGCGTCCATCATCAGCGCCTGCGGATACGCGGCGATGCCGTCGTCGTGCGCGAGCCAGACCTCGCCGATCAACGGCGACTGCTTCAGCAGCATGTACAGGTACACGCAGTGCTGGTTCGCGCCGTTGTACCAGATCGACTGCGTCGCGTCGCGCTGCACGTTGATCGTTATCGCGACATTGAGTTTCATCGGCTCGGCTCCGTGGGACGAGGATCGGTCATGCGTCGCGATAGAGCGTGGCGATCGCGTCCGTATAGGCCGCGACGTTCTCGGGGTTGTAGATGCTGACCGAGTCGAGCACGTGCTTCGACTGCTCGCGGTATGCGTCGAGATTCGCGTCGTGCTCGGCGAACGCCTGCAATAGCGCGCGGCCGCCCGCCTGGCAGTCGAAGTCCGGATAGAAATACCCGGCCTTGCCGAGGAACGGCGAGTTGTGGATCAGCGGATAGTCGCCGTACAGCAGCTCGTAATACAGGTAATTCTGTGCGTTCTCCCACGTGTGCGACACCACCGCATCGCCGTACGCGGCCATGAACTCGTACACCGCATAGCGGCTTTCGAACGTCGTGATGCCGTGGTTCACGATGTCGAGGCTCTTCGCGAAGTGGATGAACGTCGCGTGATCCTTCAGGTGGATCGTGTTGCACACGCGCACGAATTCGAGGAATGCCGGATTCGCGCGATACGCTTCCTCGGTCACGAGCATCGGAATGATGCTCGTCTTCACCATGCAGATGTTCGGCTCGAACATCGTCACGCGCCAGCGCGGCTTGCCGGGCCGATAGCCGAACGACAAACCGGCGCCGAGCGTCGCGCGCGCCTTGTCGAACAACATCGGATGCCAGATGTGCGGGACGATCGTGACCGGCGCGCGCAAGCCCGTCTGGTAGTAGTGCAGGCACGAGCGCTCGAATTCGGGAATCGTCCACACCGCGTCGTACGGCGCGCCCGAGAACAGGAAGCCTGACGGCTTGTCGAACATCGCGCGCTCGATGTCGATCACGTAGTCGTTGCCGACCCGCATCGTGACGACCTTGCCGCCGCGCTCGCGGAACGCGCGCAGATAATCCGCGCCGAATTGCGCGCTCATTTCGATCAGCACGTCGCAGCGCTCGAGCGCTTCGTCCATCGACAGCAGCGGCACGTTCCACTCGCCGAGCATCATCTGCGGATCGGCGACCTGTTCGCCGCCGTTGACCATCACGGCATCCGCGACGAGCGGCGACTGGCGCAGCAGCAGGATCAGCAGCAGGCAGTTCTGGAAAATGCCGTTTTCCCACAGCGACTGGCCGGCGCCGCGCACGAACAGCGACACGCCGACGACGAGACGCTTGCCCTCGCCGGGCGCTTGACGGGCATTGGAGTCCGACATGCGTATGCTCCGGTTCAGGCGACCAGACGCGAGACGAACGCGTCGAGGTTCGCGGGGTTGTCGATCGAGACCGAGTGCAGCAGCCGGTCGGCTTTCGCACGGTAGTCGTCGAGGCGTTCGTCGTGATGCAGCCACGCTTCGAGCAGCGCGCGACCGCCGGCGGCCGAGTCGAAGTCCGGGTAGTAATAGCCGGCGTCGCCGATCAGCGTCGAGTTGTGGATCAGCGGATAGCCGCCGTACAGCACGTCGTAATACAGATAGTTCTGCCCGTTTTCCCAGTGGTGCGACACGACCGCATCCGCGTGGCGCGCCATGAAGCCCGGCAGGTCGATGCGCGGCTCGAACGTCGCCTTGTGCTGGCGCACGAGATCGAGGCTGTTCGCGAAGTGCACGAAGGTCGGATGTTCTTTCATGTGCATCGAGTTGACCACGAACATGTGTTGCACCGCATCAGGCCGCGCGCGGTAGAGCTCGTCGCAAGCGAGCATCGGGTAGTGGCAGGACTTCGCGACCGAGATGTTCGGCTCGAGCATCGCGAGCTTCCATGGCCGCTGGCCGGGCCGATAGCCGAACGTCGCGCCTTCGTCGGCGAGCGCGGCCACGCGGCGCTCGAGGAAGTACGGCGACCAGATGTGCGGCATCAGGTGGACGGGCGCGCGCAGGATCGTCCGCAGCATCGGCGCGGCGGTCTTGTCGTATTGCGGCAGCAGCCACACTTCGTCGAACGGCGCGCCGTTGAACACGTGCCCCGACGGTTTCCCGAAGATCGGCGTTTCGCCCAGCCCCGCATACACGTGCCCGCAGAAGAACGCAGCGGTCTTCTTGCCGAGCGCCTTCATGTGCCGGAGCCATTCGACGGGCAACTGCGCGCCCATTTCGATCACGACGTCGAGTTCGTGCGTGACGTCGGCGGGTTTCACGAGCGGGATGTCGAGGCCGTCGAGTTCGAGGCCGGCCGGCAGCGCATTGGCGTCGCCGCCGTTCAGGAAATAGACGGGGCCGACGCGATCCGAGCGCTTGAGCATCATCGCGAGGAACGCGATGTTCTGGTGAATGCCGTTTTCCCAAATCGCCTGGCCATCGCGCGCGAACAGCGAGATGCCGACCGCCGGCCGTTGCTTGCGGGTGCCGCCCGCGGCGGCTTCATTGATGTCCGTCACCGGTTGTTTCCTCTGCGGCGTCGTGCGTCCGGCATCGCGTCGAGCGTCTGGCCGGCAGCGGCGCGCCGTGGATTGTCATGGTTGGATTCGCGCCGGTGCGCCGCGGTGCGCGAATCGGTCGACGAGATTCGCGAAGGCGGCGGCCGGATTCCGGCGTGTCGTCGGGCACGCCTGGCACGGCGCGCGTCGGGCGGGCTGCCCCGGCGACTGTTTGCGGCGATTGTGGCATGGAAACCGCCGGTTTTGGCAGCGCGTGACGAACTTTGACATAGCCGACGGCCAACGGGAGCGGGCGCAGGCGTTGCGGCGCCCGGTGGTCCGGCGGAATTCCGGCGCGGCGCGTGCGGCCTGCCGGATCGCGCGGCCGCATGCGCGGCCGCGGGCGGCTCAGTGCTGCAGCCGGATTTCGACGCGACGGTTGCTGGCGCGGCCTTCCGGCGTCGCGTTCGAGGCGACCGGATCGGCCTTGCCGCGGCCCGAGACCGTCATCGAATCGGTCTTCAGTCCGTGCGCCTTCAGATAGGCAGCGACCGATTCGGCGCGGCGCTTCGACAGCGCGAGGTTGTAGTCGTCGCTGCCCACCGAGTCGGTGAAGCCAGTGACCGTCACCAGCGAGTACGTGCGGTCGGCGCGCTCGCTCAGCAGCCGGTCCAGCGATTCGCGCGCGGTCGGCGCGAGCGTCGCGCGATCGGTCGCGAACAGCGCGTCGCCCGACAGGTTCACGCGTTCGATGACGGCGGCGGCGGGTGCGGGTGTGGCGGCCGAGGCCGCCTCGACCGGCGCGGCGCCGCACTGGAACACCAGCGTGGCCGGATCGGCGTTGTCGCGCAGCGCGCGGGCCGAGTCGACGGCGCGCACGGGCTCGTCGCCGCAGATCTTGCGAGCAGCCTTCATGCAGGTCTGCGGGCCCGACAGCAGGCCGTGGCAGTCCACCTGGAAGGTGCGCACGCCGTCGCGCGGCTGCAGTTCGGAGGCGCTGAAGGTCGGGCCGGATGCGGTCGAGCACGCGGCGAGGACCGTTGCGGAAAGCGCGAGCGCAAAAGCGAGTTTGTTCACGGTGACGTCCTTAAAGCTTGGGTTGACCGAGGCCCGCCGCGCGGCGCGCAGCGGGGCTCGTCCTGCCGTCGGCGCCGCGGGCGTCCGGCTGGCGAGCCGGACGCCCGGGCGGCGCGACGCGTTACTTCCACTGATACAGCATGCCGGCGCCGATCACCTTCTGACCGCCGCTGAAACCGCCGTTGACCGACGCCTTCAGGTTCTCCGTGATACGCGCCTGCATGCTGACCGCCATCGCCTTCTGGCCGAGGAAGGTCGACGTGCCCACGCCCATCCCGAAGTTGGCGTCGCGATCGAGCTGCGGGATCGACGCCATCGCGCCGACGGCCGCGATACCCTGCTTCGCCATCTGGTCGGTCTGCTGCAGTTGCGAACCCAGCGAGTTGATCTGCGCCTGCTGGCCCGACAGTGCCGTCGACAGCGTCGTCTGCACTTGCGTCAACTGGTTCACGTTCACCGCGTCGGTGCCCTGCGTACCGGGCGCGACGTTCGTGATCTGGCGCTGCTGCTGGTCGTTGCCGACCGACACCACGTTCGAGCGACCGCCGTCGTTCGACGCCGCGCCGATTGCCACGGAGTTCGAACCGGCCGTGACGACCGGAAGGTCGTTGCCCTTGCCGTTCAGGTCGGCGGCGACGCCGTTGTTGTTCGCCGTACGCGCCGTGTTGTTGTTGATCGTCGTCGACAGCTGGCTCACTTGATCGCCGAGGTTCGTCACGCCGGTCGACAGCGAGGCCACCGTGCTGTTGGTCGAACTCAGGCCGGTGGACAGCGAACCGATGCCGGTCGACGTGGACGTGGACAGCGACGTCAGGTTGCTGTTCGTGGAACTGAGCCCCGTCGACAGCGAGTTGATCGCGGTCGACGTGGACGTGGACAGCGACGCTACGTTGCTGTTCGTCGTGCTCAGGCCGGTCGACAGCGAATTGATGCCGGTGGACAGCGACGCGACGTTCGACGCGGTGGACGTCGACAGCGTGTTGAGCGCGTTGTTCGTCGCGTTCAGCTGGCTGCCGTTGATCGCGTCCGTGCTCGTGGCCGAGATCCGGCCCGCGGCGACGTTCGTGATCTGGCGTTCCTGACCCGGTGCGCCGACGCTCACCACGCCGACCGGCGAGCCGCCCGCGAACGGGTAGGTGACGCCGCCGATCGTGGCGCTCGAGGTGCCGACCGCCGCGGCCGTGACCGAGTTCGCGCCGAGTGCGATCGAGTTCGCGACGTTCGCTTGCGCGTTCGTGCCGAAGGCGAGGGCGTCGGCGGCCGTGGCCTTGGCGGCCGAGCCGTAGGCCTGGGCGCCGGTGGCGCTGGCCGTGGCCTGGCTGCCCAGCGCGATCGTGTTGTCCGCGGTGGCCTGGTTCGCGCTGCCGAGGGCGAGCGCGCTGGCGCCGGTTGCCGTGTTCTGGTTGCCGAGGGACACCGCGCCGTCGCCGGTTGCCGTGTTGTTGGCGCCCATCGCCACCGCGCCGGTGCCCGTCGCCACGTTCGGATCGCCGATCGCGACCGCGCCGTCGCCGGACGCCGTGTTGCCGGAGCCGATCGATACCGCCTTGCCGCCCGTTGCCGATGCGCTCTGGCCGATCGCGACCGCACCCGCCGTCTGCGCGTTCGAACCGTCGCCGACCGCGACGCTGCTGGCGCCCGCCGCGCTGGCGTTCACGCCGGCGGCGAGGGCGTTGGTGCCGGTGGCGCCCGTGTTGTCGTAGTTGGCTTGCTGCACGCCGTTGTCGTTGACGCTGTAGTAGTGCGTCTTCGCGGCGTTGATCGCGGTCGAGGTGGACGTGGACAGCGACGCCACCGAGCTGTTCGTGCTGCTCAAGCCGGTGGACAGCGAGCCGATGCCGGTCGAGGTCGACGTGGACAGCGACAGGATCGTGCTGTCCGTGCTGCTCAGGCCGGTGGACAGCGAGCTGATGCCGGTCGAAGTCGAGGTCGACAGGGACGTGATCGAGCTGGTCGCCGAGGAGAGGCCGGTCGAGGTCGAAGTCGACAGGGAGCTGATCGAGCTATTCGCCGACGACAGGCCGGTCGACGTGGACGTCGACAGCGACGTCACCGAGCTGTTGGTCGAGCTCAGGCCGGTGGACAGCGAGTTGATGCCGGTCGAGGTCGAGGTCGACAGCGAGGTGATCGAGCTGTTGGCGGACGACAGACCCGTCGAGGTCGACGTCGACAGCGACGTGATGGAGCTGTTCGCCGACGACAAGCCGGTCGACGTGGAGGTCGACAGCGACGTTACCGAGCTGTTGGTCGAGCTAAGGCCCGTGGACAGCGAGCTGATACCGGTCGAGGTCGAGGTCGACAGCGAGGTGATCGAGCTGTTGGCGGACGACAGACCCGTCGAGGTCGAAGTCGACAGGGAATCGATCGAGCTGTTAGCCGAAGACAGACCCGTCGAAGTCGAAGTCGACAGCGACGTGATCGAACTATTGGCCGACGAGAGGCCCGTCGAAGTCGAGGTGGACAGCGACGTGATGGAGCTGTTCGCCGACGACAGGCCGGTCGACGTGGAGGTCGACAACGACGTCACCGAGCTATCGGTCGAGCTGAGGCCCGTCGACAGCGAATTGATGCCCGTCGAGGTCGAGGTCGACAGCGACGTGATCGAGCTATTCGCCGACGACAGCCCCGTCGAGGTCGAGGTCGAGAGCGACGTGATGGAGCTGTTCGC
>NZ_JAGIQE010000029.1:20339-22618 GCF_017815075.1 Burkholderia sp. AcTa6-5
AGCGACGTGATCGAGCTATTCGCCGACGACAGCCCCGTCGAGGTCGAGGTCGAGAGCGACGTGATGGAGCTGTTCGCGGACGACAGACCTGTCGAAGTCGAAGTGGACAGCGACGTGATCGAGCTGTTAGCCGACGACAAGCCGGTGGACGTGGAGGTCGACAACGACGTCACCGAGCTATCGGTCGAGCTGAGGCCCGTCGACAGCGAATTGATGCCGGTCGAGGTCGATGTGGACAGCGACGTGATGGAGCTGTTGGCCGACGACAGGCCGGTCGAGGTCGAAGTCGACAGCGACGTGATGGAGCTATTCGCCGACGACAGGCCGGTCGACGTGGAGGTCGACAACGACGTCACCGAGCTATCGGTCGAGCTGAGGCCCGTCGACAACGAATTGATACCCGTCGAGGTCGAGGTCGACAGCGACGAGATCGAGCTGTTGGCCGACGACAGGCCAGTCGAGGTCGAAGTCGAGAGCGACGTGATCGAGCTATTCGCCGACGAGAGACCTGTCGAGGTCGAGGTCGAGAGCGACGTGATGGAGCTGTTCGCGGACGACAGACCTGTCGAAGTCGAAGTGGACAGCGACGTGATCGAGCTGTTAGCCGACGACAAGCCGGTGGACGTGGAGGTCGACAACGACGTCACCGAGCTATCGGTCGAGCTGAGGCCCGTCGACAGCGAATTGATGCCGGTCGAGGTCGATGTGGACAGCGACGTGATGGAGCTGTTGGCCGACGACAGGCCGGTCGACGTGGAGGTCGACAACGACGTCACCGAGCTATCGGTCGAGCTGAGGCCCGTCGACAGCGAATTGATACCCGTCGAGGTCGAAGTCGAGAGCGACGTGATAGAGCTATTCGCCGACGACAAGCCGGTGGACGTGGAAGTCGACAGCGACGTCACCGAGCTATCGGTCGAGCTAAGGCCCGTCGACAGCGAGCTGATGCCGGTCGAGGTCGACGTGGACAGAGAGGTGATCGAGCTGTTAGCCGACGACAGGCCGGTGGACGTGGAGGTCGACAGCGACGTCACCGCGCTGTTGGTCGAGCTGAGGCCCGTCGACAACGAGTTGATGCCGGTCGAAGTCGAAGTGGACAGCGACGTGATCGAGCTATTCGCCGACGACAAGCCGGTGGACGTGGAAGTCGACAGCGACGTCACCGAGCTGTTGGTCGAGCTGAGGCCGGTCGACAGCGAATTGATACCCGTCGAGGTCGAAGTCGACAGTGAGGTGATCGAGCTGTTGGCGGACGACAGACCCGTCGAAGTCGAAGTCGAGAGCGATGTGATGGAGCTGTTAGCCGACGAGAGGCCGGTCGAAGTCGAAGTCGAGAGCGACGTAATCGAGCTATTCGCCGACGAGAGGCCCGTCGAGGTCGAAGTCGAGAGCGACGTGATCGAGCTATTGGCCGACGACAGGCCGGTCGAGGTCGACGTGGACAGCGAGGTGATCGAGCTATTAGCCGACGACAGGCCGGTCGAAGTCGAAGTGGACAGCGAGGTGATCGAGCTATTCGCCGACGACAGACCCGTCGAAGTCGACGTCGACAGCGACGAAATGGCGCTGGTCGCGGTACCGACTTGTTGGGCGACGGAATAAAGCTGGCTGCCGTTGATCGCGTCCGTACTGGTCTCGGTTACTTGGCCGGCGGCGACGTTGGTGATCTGCCGTTCTTTGTTGAAGTCGCCGACGCTGACGGTGCCGACCGGCGTGGCGCCAGCGAATCCGCCGAACGTTACGCCGTTGACGGTCGCGCTGCTCGTCGGGCTGGCCGGGGCAGTCACCGAGTTCGCGCCGAGCGCGACGGAGTTGTTCGTGCCGGCGACGGCACCGGTGCCGATGGCGACGGCGTCGGTGCCCGTCGCGGTGCTGTCGGCGCCGGTCGAGTTTGCGTGGAAGTACTTGATGCCCTGGCTGTTGATGTTGTTGATCGCCGAGCCCACGCTGTTGGCCGTCGACGTCGTGCCGTTCGCGTTGTACGTGGTGTACGCCGGAGCCGAGACCGTGCCCGTCGTCGGGTCGTACGTCGAACCACCGCCAAGTGCGGACGCGGTGCTGTTACCCAGGTTGTCTGTCTTCGTCGAGACCGAGCTGAGGCCGGTGGAGAGCGAGTTGATGCCGGTCGAGGTTGAGGTCGACAGCGAAGTGATCGAGCTGTTAGCCGAGCTGAGGCCAGTGGACAGCGAGTTGATGCCAGTCGAAGTCGACGTCGACAGCGAAGCGATCGAACTATTCGCCGACGAGAGCCCCGTCGACGTGGACGACGAAAGCGACGT
>NZ_JAGIQE010000029.1:22718-84555 GCF_017815075.1 Burkholderia sp. AcTa6-5
GAAGTCGACGTCGACAGCGAAGCGATCGAACTATTCGCCGACGAGAGCCCCGTCGACGTGGACGACGAAAGCGACGTAACCGAACTGTTTGCCGAACTGAGGCCGGTGGACAGCGAATTGATGCTGGTCGAAGTCGACGTCGACAGCGAAGCGATCGAGCTATTCGCCGACGAGAGCCCCGTCGACGTGGACGACGAAAGCGACGTGACCGAGCTGTTAGTCGAGCTGAGGCCGGTGGACAGCGAGTTGATACCAGTCGAAGTCGACGTCGACAGCGAAGCGATCGAGCTGTTAGCCGACGAGAGACCCGTCGACGTGGAAGACGACAGCGACGTAACCGAACTGTTTGCCGAGCTGAGGCCGGTGGACAGCGAGTTGATACCAGTCGAAGTCGACGTCGACAGCGAAGCGATGGAGCTATTTGCCGACGACAGACCCGTCGACGTGGACGACGAAAGCGACGTAACCGAGCTGTTTGCCGACGAGAGGCCCGTCGACGTGGAAGACGACAGCGACGTAACCGAACTGTTTGCCGAGCTGAGGCCGGTGGACAGCGAGTTGATGCCGGTCGAAGTCGACGTCGACAGCGAAGCGATCGAACTATTCGCCGACGAGAGCCCCGTCGACGTGGACGACGAAAGCGACGTGACCGAGCTGTTAGTCGAGCTGAGGCCGGTGGACAGCGAGTTGATGCTGGTCGAAGTCGACGTCGACAGCGAAGTGATCGAGCTATTCGCCGACGAGAGACCCGTCGACGTGGAAGACGAAAGCGACGTAACCGAGCTGTTTGCCGAGCTCAGGCCGGTGGACAGCGAATTGATGCCGGTCGAAGTCGAGGTCGACAGCGAAGCGATCGAGCTATTAGCCGACGAGAGGCCCGTCGACGTGGAGGACGACAGGCTCGTGATGCTCGACGTCGTCGTGCTTGCCACTGCGAAGAGCTGGCTGCCGTTGATCGCATCCGTGCTGGTCGCGCTGACGAGGCCCGCGGCGACGTTCTGGATGCGGCGTTCCGCGTTCGGCTGACCGACGCTGACGATGCCGCCCGTAGGCGTCCCGGCCTGATACGTGCCGAACGTCTGGCCGCCGATCGTGGTGCTATTGACGGCGGTGGTGCCGCCGGACGTCGTCGTCAGTGCACTGTTCGTGATGGAACTGCTGCCGAGTGCGATCGAGTTTGCGACGTTCGCGGTCGAACCGACGCCGATGGCGATGGCGTTCGACGCCGAAGCATTGGCATTTTGCGCGAACGCGACCGAACCGGCACCCGACGCAGTCGAGTTCGAACCGAAGGCCGTTGCGTAGGAGTTCGACGCCACGGCTGCCGCACCGACGGCGACCGCGCCGGCGCTGCCGCTGGCCGTCGAGCCGTTACCGAGCGCGAGTGCGTCCGTGCCGCTCGCGATCGAGGTGGCGGCAAAGCTGCCGACGTTACCGAGCGCGATCGCGCCGGTGCCGTTCGCGGTGGCCGCATTACCGATGGCGACCGCGCCGTTGGTGCCCGTCGCCGAGGCCGAGCTGCCGATCGCGACGGAGCTGTTGATCGCCGTGCTGTTGTTGCCGAGCGCCACGGCGCCCGTGCCGTTCGCCGAGTTGTTGTTGCCGAGCGCGATGGCGCCGGAGCCGTTCGACGTGTCGTTCGCGCCGATTGCCAGCGCGCCCGTGCCGGTCGCGCTGTTTGGATCGCCGATTGCAACGGCGCCGTCGCCGTTTGCGCTCTGGCCTCGGCCGATTGCCACTGCACCGCCGGCAGCGGTGGCGCTGTTTGCGGTAGTGCCGGACGAACCGATCGCCACGTTCCGGCCCGTTGCGCCGGAGACGACGCCGTCGCCCTGCGCGATGCCGTACGCACCGTTGACGGTTGCGCCGCGGCCGACTGCAATGCCCGACGTGGCGGCCGACGCGACGGATGACTGCCCGCCGATCGCGATACCGTCCGCCGCGGCCGATTGGGCGCCCTTTGTTGCGTTGCTGCCGATGGCGATTGCGCCTGCGCCCGAAGCGATGGTCGAGTTCGCCTGCGACAGCGGCGTCGTTCCGTTGCCGCCCGCGCCGCCGATCGCGACGGAGTTCAGCGCGTTCGCAGTCGAGCCGAAGCCGAGTGCGGTCGCGCCGGCACCGCTGGCGGTGGTTTCGAGGCCGGCCGCGACGCCCCAGAGGCCGGCCGAGCTGAGGAAGCCCATCGCGGTGCCGCCCTTGCCGGTGACTTGCGAGTAGGTGCCGTAGACCGTTGCTGCGAGATTGCCGTTGCCGGATGCGTTACAGCCGGTCACGGTCGACCACGTGCCCGAACCGTCGGTGGGATACGCGTTGGTGTCGCCCATTGTCGTGCGCCCGGCGGCCGTGTTGCCGCTGCTGGACGTACAGCTTGATACCGTGAACTGCCCGAATCCGTTCACTGTTCCGGGAATGTAAGTCGACGCGCTTGCAAGCGACGGCAGGCTGATCGCCAGAGCCGCGACTGCTGCCACCACGACGGCCGACTTGTTCGGCTTGCCCCGTGCCGAATCGATTTCCGATGCTGCAACCCAGGCGCCGAGCGCTTCGTTCCAGATCGAGCGGTATGTGCGGTTCATGTCCTGCTACCTCCAAATGTGCACGCCACACACCGGTCTCTTTTGTTAGAGGATTGCTCCGTGCGTTCGCGCGAATCTCAAAATTGATGGGCGGAGTTTATTGGAGGTGGATTTTGTAGATTGACAAACAGTGATAAATGAAGTGTTTTTAAAGTTAAAGAATGGTTAATACATCACGTTTTGACGTGGTGCGGAGAAACGAATGTCAAAGATATGAGGATGGGCCGGGCAGGGTTCGTGTTACTGTTGGAGTGGCGACAATTGTCCATATGAATCAATGGCTTATGATGGTTGTGTGCGATAGGCAACACGATCGATCCACCTAAAAGTAAGACGAAACGGAGCGCAAACGTTTGCGCACCATCGAATACTTTCATGTTTGTAATGTTTGAGGGTGGAGCCGTGGATAATGTTATTGATATTTTATTAACTTATTAATATTTTGGGTTTGTGTTGAATTTGTGTTTGCATTTACTGGTTATCTGGTAATTGAATTTGTCTGATGTCGGGTGCATTGGTTTGTGCGGATCTGCGCATTTCGCGCGGCGCCGGAGCCCGAGGGACGGGCGTTGCGGGCTGCCCGGGCCGTGGAAGTTGTAAAAAAGTGCTACAGACACGCAGACGAAACAATTCGCGTCAATTTATCGGTTTTGTCCTATTGACGATCGCGTTGGCGTCGGTGTTAAGGCGGAATCGGCGCGCGTGCCGGAAGTCGAGCGGGCGCGCACGCGGTGGGTGTTCCGCGCGGCGTCGACAGGCCGTCGAAGATCGAGCGTTGGCGGGAGCGGCGGTGTCTGAAATGTCAGATCCGGCGTGCGGCAATGTGTCTGCCGTGCCGCTGGCGCTCGATGTGTCGAGGAAAAAGAGGGGAGGAAGCGAATGTATCGGACGCGCCACACTCGAACCACGGGCGGGGGCCGATCCGGGCGCTTGCCGCATGATCCGCGGCAAGCGCCCGACTTCACTTCTTCAGAAACCGCAGCGCGAGCCGCGCCATCCGCGGCACGAACATCGGGCGCAGCAGGCGTTTGTCGTAACCGGCCATCCGCCGGTCGTTCTCCACGAGACACAGCTCGATCAGTTCGCGCGGGTTCAGCGCATCGCCGATATCGGCGGTGCCGGTCGCCGGAAAATTCGCGTCACGCGCGGCGCCGTCGGCATCGATGCCGCGCGCGATATTCATGCGGTCACGAATCAGTTGCACCCACACGGCCGCGACGCGTGCGAAGAACCACGGCCGGCGCCACCACGGCATCGTGCGCCAGTACCATGCGTACCAGTTCACGAAGAACAGGATGTGGCGGCCTTCTTCCTGGATCACGGGCTCGAAGGTCTCGACGAGCTCGGGCGGGAAATAGCCGGAGCGCTGCGCGGAGCGGAACAGGCCGAATGCGAAAAAGCTGTCGATGCATTCGCTGAAGCCCGTCATCATCCACGACCATTCGGGATCGGCGGGCGCCGGATAGGCCGGCTCGGGCGCGAGCCGGATACCGTACGCCTCGACGAGCTTCGACAGTACGACCTTGTGGCGGGCTTCCTCGCCGCCGTCCATCTCGAGCGCGCGGCGCAACAGCGGATCGTCGACCGTCGCGGCGTAGGTCGCGACGCGAATCGACGCGCGGCCTTCCGTTTGCACCGCGATGTCCCAGATCGGCAGCGACGTGAGCCGCCTGAGTTCGGCCGGCTGGAGCGCCGGCCAGTCGATTACCGCCGGCTTGTACGGATTGTGTGTGTCGAGCAGCATCCGACAGAACATCTGCTTGTGCGCATCGGAACCGATCCGGACCGGACCCTGCCTCTCGAAGGTCCAGTTGCGCATCGCGTGATCTGCGGCTGCATGCTCTTCCTGCAGCGTGTCGGTCATGGCTATTGTTATGCGATTACGGATCGAAAGATTCTGGCACAGCTTCCGTCATCGCGTATTTTCGGGGGCCATGTGCAACGCGGGCCTCGCGCGGGTCACGCGTTCGTGTCGACCCAGAGGCGGCCCCAGCGCGATGCGTACGCGAGGGCGTGCTCTTCCTCGAAGAAGAAATCGATGGCGTCGAACGACACGGAGCGCGGCGACGGCCCGCCGCTCGCGCGTTCGATCGTCAGGTTGGCGGCGAACAGCCCGTTCGGCAACCGGGCGGCAGCGGGAGCGACTTCATAGCCCTTGTAGCGGATCGTACGGTTCATGGCGTGCGCATAAAAAGTTCGGACTTTCAGCGTACGAAAACCTGCCGGCCGCGTGAACCAATCTTTCGGCCAATGCAAATCATGCGGTGGGCTGAATCGTTATCGGGGCGGTGCGCGGGAACGATGTGTTCGAGCGGCGAGACGGACGCGCCCGGCACATCGCCGTGCGTCGGAAGACGCGCCGCGCACCTGCGTCGAACCGTGTCGACCGAAGGGGCGCGGCGGAATGCGGAGCTTACTGGTTGGCGACCTTCAGCACGGGCGCGAGCGCATCGACCGAGGCGGCATGCGAGGCCGCACGATGCGACGCGAACGCGAGCGCGAATTCGGCGGCTTGCGCGCCGACCGTCTCGAGTTGCGCGACGACCTTCGGATCCGAGCAGCTATCGGCGCTTTCGAAGCGCGTTTCCAGCGTGTTGACGGTTGCGCCGAACGGTGTCGGCCAGCCGCGCAGTGCGTGGACGATCGAGCGCAGCGACGTCAGCACGGTGCCGGCCGCCTG
Organism: Burkholderia sp. AcTa6-5; assembly: GCF_017815075.1. Lineage (NCBI taxonomy): Bacteria > Pseudomonadati > Pseudomonadota > Betaproteobacteria > Burkholderiales > Burkholderiaceae > Burkholderia > Burkholderia sp. AcTa6-5. The sequence goes on from NZ_JAGIQE010000029.1 coordinate 27,975, forward strand.
CCAGCCGTACGCGGTGACGATCAGGCCGACCGCGCGGCCGTCGAGATACGGGCGGCTGTCCGCGCGCAGTTCCTCGAGCGTGTCGAGCGCGTTCTTCACGAGGCCGGACACGCCGCCGTGATAGCCGGGCGTCGCGATGATGATCGCGTCGGCCTCGCGCACGGCGTCGATCAGCTCGCGTTGCGCGTCGGTCAGCGTTTTGTGTTCGGGTGCGTAGTGCGGCAGCGTATGCAGGAACGGGCCGTCGAACAGGCGCGTGCGCGCGCCGGCGGCTTGCGCGCCGCGCAGCGCGAACGACAGTGCGCGTTCGGTGGACGATGCGGCCCGGGTGGTCCCGCCGATGCCGACGACGAACGGGCGGCGGTGTTGATCGAATGCAGTCAAGGGGCGCTCCTGGGAGTGGCTTGCCCGGCTAAGCACAGGCTTAAAACCAGATGGTAACGACCCCGCCGCCACTCTGAAAACGACTTTTCGTTCTATCGATATGCCGCGCGGCGGGGCAATCGTGTGCGCGGCCGCGCAGATCGATAGCAGAAATGCTTGGTTGGGACGGTGCGCCGCGGTCGATAAGATGGGCTCGTCTCCTCCATGATGTCTCTACTGACATGGGTTGGCCCCGCCGCGCGGATGCTGGCGGGGCTTTTTTTCGTCCTCGGCCGGAAAACGGGGCGCGATGTGCGGCGATGCGCCTGTTTCGTCCGTTACTCGAACACCGGCCGGAAGAAGCTGCGCTCGTAGCTGACGATGCACCGTGTTTCCTCCGCGTAGCGGAATGCGGCCTGGCAGGCCGGATCGTCCTTCGAGCGTTCGCGGTAGCGCGCGTAGTCGGCGAGGCTCGGGAACGAGAACATCGCGAGCGCGATGTTGTTCGCGCCTTCGGACGGCAGGAAGTAGCCATGATGCGTGCCGCCGAACTGCTCGACGAGCGGAATCCACATCTTCCCGTAGGTTTCGAATTCGACGAGTTTGTACGGATCGACGACGTAGCGAAGGAAGCAGGTGATCATGGGCGCTCGCGATGCGGTGACGGAGCAGCGAGTCTGGAGCGTGGGGCGGTACGTGTCAACGCGCGTGCGCGCCGGGCGTCGATTTCATCGCTTGGTGCGTTGCTTGCGCGAGCAACGATCGGCGCTTCGATGCGTTCGCGCATGACGTCCGAACAGCTTCGAAACGCACCGTACTCGCCGTCTCCACCAGCCGCGTTACCCCGGATTTTTACGACATTTTTTCTTGCGACGGCGACCGGCGCGCTCCTAGACTGCGGGCATCTTCACCACGGAGCATGGCCATGTCGATACCCTGGAACGCGATCGCCGAACGCACCCCTGCCGCGCCGCCTTCCGCGTGCGCTGATCGGGTGATCGTCCGGCGTTTCGATCCGGCAATCGACAGCTATGCGCAACTCACGCCGATGCTGCATCGTGCGTTCGCGCGGCTCGGTGCGATGGGGCTCAACTGCACGTGCGTCGATCAGGACGAAGACGTCACGCGCCGTCGCGCGGAAGCGGGCGAGTGTTATGTCGCCGTATGCGGCGGGCGTGTCGTCGGCACGGCCACGCTGTATGCGACCGATCCGTCGTCGGCCTGCTCGCTGTATCGGCGCGAAGGCGTCGCGAGCGTGCGCCAGGTGGCGGTGGACCCGACTTGCCAGAGTCGCGGGATCGGCGCGTTGCTGCTGTCGTTCGCCGAGCAGTGGGCCGCGTTGCGCGGCTATGCGTTGCTCGCGCTGGATACGCCGCATCCGGCTTCGCACCTGCTGGCGTTCTACGGCGCGCAGGGCTTCGAGGTGGTTGACGTGATGCGCTTTGCCGGCAAGCGCTACGACAGCGCGATCCTGTGCAAGCGGCCCGTTGCACGTGCCGCGCGGCGCGTGTCGCCGGCGTCGCGGCTGGCGGCGCGTGTGGCGGCCGTGCGGTGGATCATGCATGCGTGGGCGCCGCGCGTCGTCGCGATGGGCCGGCGCGAGTCGGGCCTGCGTCGCGGCGGAGGTTTCGCGGCGCGCCGCGCGGCCGGGGCGGCCAGTTGCCGGTCGTCGCCGTGGCGACCGCGTCAGCACGGCCGCTTCGTGGCCAGAGAGCGGCGGGCGGGTTCCGATTCGCGCCGCTGACGCGTCGCATCGCCTTCACGTAAAGACGGGCGCGGGCACTCGATGAATCGGTGCGACCGCGCATGGCGATGGCCCAAGGAACCGGCCGGCGCGTCAAGCGGCTCGCAAATGCGTGTGGACGTCACTCGTCGCGGCTGCGCGTGTCGCCGCCGCCTTTCGCGACGCGCCACGCGATCGCGCCGAGCACGCCGACCGCAACGATCAGCGCGCCCCACAGCACGTAGCGACGCCCGGCGTCCGCATCGGCGGCTGCCGCCGGCGCGACCGCCGACACGGGTAGCGCCGCGCCGACGCGGGCCGGCCGTATTTCGGGCGCCATACCGACCAGCAGCGCGTCGCGGCTCACGGCCGACGACATGAGCGATGCATCGCCCACGCCGAGCGTAAATGGCGGCGTGCCGCGCGCGACGAAGATCAGCGCGGCCGGATGCCAGCCGATCGCGACCGCCGGCCGGCCGCCGCCGAGCCCGCCGTTGCGCATGTCGACGACGATCCGCCACGCGCGATCCGTATTCGCCGCGAACTCGAACGGTGGATTGCGCTGCTCGCCGCCCTTGCCCTGCAGCCGGAACAGCACCGCGGCCGCGACGTCGCGCCACGGCGCTTGCGCATCGGCGCGGCTTTGCAGCGTCGCGCGCGCGACGGTGTTCGGCTGCGGCAGGTCGATGCGCACGCGGTCGACCGGATACGCGCCGTCGGTGTCGAACAGATACTCGCCCGGCGCAGCGCCGGCGCGTATCCGCACGGCGTCGCGCCACTGGCGCGGCACGGACGCCGTGTCGGCGCCGCGTGCGTCGCGCGGATGCGTGTCGGCGTCGATCGACGCGATCGCCGGCGCGCCGTCGAGCCAGTCCAGCCGCAGGTAGCGCGGCGTCGCACCGTCGAGTGCGATGCGCTCCTGCACCAGCAGGTCGTTGCCGCGGCCGACTTTCAGCAACTGCGTGCTGCCGAGCGGCCGCCAGTTGCGCAGGTCGTCGCTGGCTTCGACGGACACGCGCCCCTGGTAGCTGTCGTCGTTCACGTGCACGAGCAGCGCATCGATGCTGCCGTCGGTATGCGACAGGTCGACGAGGTCTGCGCCGTGCCGAGTGCGCGAAGGGGGGGCGACGGCCGCGCGCAGCGCGCCGTCCGGGCCGACCGTCACGCCGAGCGGCGCGTTGCCGTTCTCGGCGCGCGCGGGCGGCAGCGGGAACCAGTGCACCGGCGCGCGCGACGGCGGCACGGCGGGCGCGGCCGGCGCGTCGAGCGAATACGGCACCGGCTCGCCCGCGCCGTTGAAGATCCGCACGTCGCCGAGATCGTCGCGCCGGCTCGCCGCATACACAGGCTGCGGCACGGTGAGCTGGTAATACGCGGCGCTGCCGTCTACGTCGAGCGCGAAGCGCTGCGTGACGCGCCCGGCGTTCGATGCGCCGTCGGCCGCCGCGAACGACGCGAGCAGGCTCAGCCCGAGCAGGGCGGCGAGTCGTTTCATGGCTGGCCGTCCTGTTGCGCGGCGGCCTTCGGCGGCAGCGGCGAGAAATAGCCGATCAACAGCAGCAGCACGCCGATGCCGATGAACGACACGATGCGCTCGATGCCGGTGACGTGCGACAGGTCGAACAGGAACAGCTTGACGACCGTCAGCGCGAGCAGCGCGGCGCCGACGAACCACAGCGGGCGCAGCCCGCGGCGCGTGGCCCAGATCGCGATCGCGAGCGCGCAGACCGTCCAGTACACGGACACCGATGCCTGCACGAGCGTCGATTCGGCCATCGCGCCGAATGCGTACGGCACGCCGGCCCAGTGATGCAGCGTGCGCAGCAGGATCGCGTTCAGCCACAGGAAGCCGGTCGCGCCGGCCGCACTGAGCAGCTCGACGCGATACGCGCCGAACGACCAGCCGAGCTTGCGCGCGCGCACGAACCACGACGCGGCGAGCGCATAGACGACCGCGAGCACGAGATCGAGCGGGTTGAACAGCGGCACGCGCGCCCAGCTTCCGCCGTCCTGCGTGAAGTTCGCGTAGAAGGTCCACGCCCACATCACGACGATCAGCGGCAGCGACGCGAGCGCGCAGAGGCGGGCGATGCCGTCGCGGCGCGTGAGCCACATCCCGGCGAATGCGAACAGGCTCCAGCCGACCATGAACACCTGCTGGATGCCGAACGACGACAGCACGGTGTCGACGTCGTAGCCGAAGTGGAAGCGGTGATGCAGCGTGCGCAGCATCAGCGCGTTGAACCACAGGAACACGGTCGCGATCGCGAGATAGTCGACGACGCGCGGATGCCACGCGATGCCGAGCGTCTTGAGGCGACGCAGCCACGCGGCGAAGGCGACGAACACGAGACCTTGCGCGATGTCGAGCGGATTGAGCAGCGGCAGCCAGAAGAGCGGCGCTGCGTCGCCGTCGCTGACCGTGCTGGCGAGGCTCCACAGCCACAGCAGCGCGGCGAGCGGCGCCGCACCCCACACCTGGTATGCGCGCGGGAACGCCGCGACCGGCCAGCGCAGCCGGGAGCCGGCGCCCGACACGAGCAGGAGCAGCGTGCCGAAGCCGTACGCCCATGCGCTCCAGCTCCATGCGCCTTCCGGGACGAACGCGTGCAGGCGCCAGAAACCTTCGAGCGACAGCAGCCCGCACACGGTCCAGAACGTCAGCGTATGCAGCGGCGCGAGGATGCGCGTTGCAACGGACGGCGTCGCGCCGTTCGCGGCAGCGGCGCCGGTCGTGCCGCGCGACTGGCGCCACAGCAGCCCAAGCCCCGCGCCGACGGCCACCGGCCACGCGAACGCGCCCATGCCCGACAGTGGCGCTTCGTGCGCATCGAACGCGCGCAGCGCGAGCAGCGCCAGCACCGGCGTGAGCGCGAGTGCGGGCCATTCGGCGAGCGGCCACGCGAGCCGGCGGCGTGCGACGTGCGCGAGCCACGCGGTACCGGCCGCGAACAGCGCGGTCGTATCGACGACGAAGCGATCGGCATGCAGATCGACGTGACGGCTCGCATGGACGAGGATCTCGTGCAGCCCGCCGCTGACCCACCACAGCAGCCCCCACGCGACAGCCGCGACGCCGATCTCGGGCATCCACGCGTGCCATGCGCGCGCTTCGCCGCGCCCGTGCAGCCACCAGCCGGTGAACAGGCCGGCGAGCGCGATCAGCAGCATCGCGATGGTCGGGCCGTTGAGCACGGGCAGCGCGGTCGCGTCGGCCGGACTCAGCAGGCTCGTGAAGAACGCACCGGCCGCGGCGACCTGCATCAGCAGCCCGAAGCCGAACGCGAGCAGGCGTTTCTGGCGCACGCCGAGCCATACGACGGCCGCGCCTTCGATGGCCCACGCGGCGCTGGTCGTCGGTCCCGAGAACGCGAGCGGCACCGCGAGCGTCGCGAAGATGACCGCGAGCGCGAGCATCGATTCGAACAGCAGCCCGAGGCGGTCGCGGCGCCGCGCGAGCCATGCGGCGATCGCGACGTAGAACGCCGACAGCGCGACCGCACTCCACGCGAGCGCGAACGGCATGCCTTTCACGAGCGCCGCCTGCAGCGCGGTCGCGACGATCGGCGTGCCGAACACGAGCGTGCCGTCCACGTAGTGTCGCAGCGCGAGTTCGCGTTTCACCGCATACAGCAGCGCGATGCCGACGTACATCAGGAAGAACAGGATCAGGAACGGCTCGGTGCTCGCGAACAGCGCGGGGCGATAGGCGGTCACGCCCCACGCGGAGCCGATCGTGAACGTGAACACGAAGCCGAGCAGGTTCAGCGGGCGCCAGGCCTTGAACCACGCGATCGCGAAGATGCCCGCGTTCAGCAGTGCGTAATAGCTGAACAGCGCGACGTGGTTGCCCTGGCCGGTCGACAGCAGGATCGGCGCGAGAAAGCCGCCCGCACTGCCCATGAACGCGAGCGGCAGCGCGTTCTGCCGCACCGCGAGGAACGCGCTCAGCGCGCAGACCGCGACCATCAGCGGGAACGCGGCGCCGATGGGCAGTAGTGCGTAAAGCTTGGTCGCGGCGAAGATGGTCAGGTACAGGATGCCGACGCCGCCGCCTTGCAGCACGAGGCCGTAGGCGGCGCGGCGCGGCCGCACGCGCCAGCCGATCGCGAGCAGCGCGGCCGCGGCGAGCGCCGTGCCCGCGAGGCGGAATTCGATCGGCAGCATCGCGTTGTCGGCCGCGTACTTGAGCAGGAACGCGACGCCGAAGAACAGCACGATGATCCCGACACGCACGACCGTGTTGCCGCCGAGCAGCCAGTCGCGCGCGGCGCCGAACGCGCGGTCGGCGAGGCCGGGTTCGCGCGGCGCGGGCGGTTGCGGTGGGGCAGGGCGGATCGGGGTGGCTTGTGCGGTGGCTGCGGCGTGAGCGTTAGCGTGAGCGGACGCAGCCGAGGTGCGTGCTGCGGTGGCCGGTGCGGGCGGTGTCGCGGGCGTCGTCGTCGAAATGGATGCCGGTGTGTCGGCGCGCACGGCGACAGGTTGTTGCGCGGGCGGTGTCGGGAAGTGCCCCGGCAGCGGCGCGGACGCAGCGTCGGCCGAAGCCGTTTGCGCGATGCCGCCGGAGGTCGCCCCACCGGCCTTCGCGCCCGCCAGTTGAGCGCGCAGCGCGTCGAGTTCGCGTGTGAGTGTGTCGACGGTTGCTTCGAGGCGCGCGACACGATCGGCGAGCGGTAACGGAGTAGGCGACGTCGTCGCGGCGATCGCGAATGCGTCGGGTGCGGCGCGCGGCTTCTGCAGCTTGCGTTGCCGCAGCGCGTGTCCAAGCCAGAACCCGCCGGCGGCCCCCAGCAGCGAGCCGCTCGCGGCAGAGAAATCCCCGATCAACGCGGCGATGCCGCCCACGATGAAGCCGATTACGGCGAATGCCCAGTTCAACGCCTTGCTCCCTCTCACTATCGTTATCGTCCTTCGATCGCGGATCACACCGGATCGAGGCAGTTTCGGCACGGCCGGCAGGCGAACCGGCATGCGCGCGCCGTGCGGCCGGGCCCTCGTGCGCAAGGCCCGCGGCAACGTCGCGATCGGCGTGTTTGCGGGAATGTATCACAGCGCGCATGCTCCTATTTCCGGGGTTGGCGCGGTATCGCGGCGTGCGCCGTCCGGTGTCGCCATCCGGCTTTTTGCACGGTCATGCTTTTTACTGACGCATGCGGTGGTCGCTTTCGTCTGAATAGATCGACGCCGGAACGGACGTCAACTTGTCGCAAAGCGACGCGTGCCCGATACGGTCTGGCGCAAAACCTCATGCGCCATCCGCCGCGCTGCTGCGCACAAGTCCGGCGGGGGATGCCCGTCATTGCTGGCCGTGCGCGTATTGCGCCGCCGCAATCGGCGGCGCGGCCCGCCGGGCGGGGCTGGCGGGTGTGTCGTATTTGCGCAAGCGTTTGTCGTAATTCGTCGGCAGGCCGGGGTTTTTTCTGGCAACTATGTAGGCACGCTATGACAAGCGCGAGTCCCCGCTACACGAGGAGAAGGTTTCGATGGATGCCCCCAAGGTTGTGGTCGAAGGTCTGTGCAAGGTATTTGGAAGTAACCCGCAGCAGGCGCTCGACATGCTCGCCGCCGGCGCGACGAAGGACGATGTGCTCAAGCGCACCGGCCAGGTCGTCGGCGTGCACAACGTCTCCTTCGATGTGCAGGAAGGCGAAATTTTCGTGCTGATGGGCCTGTCCGGCTCCGGCAAGTCCACGCTGATCCGCCTCGTGAACCGGCTGGTCGATCCGAGCGCCGGCAAGGTGCTGATCGACGGGCTCGACGTCGCGTCGGCGCGCCGCTCGGCGCTGACCGCGCTGCGCCGCAAGGACATGAGCATGGTGTTCCAGTCGTTCGCGCTGATGCCGCATCGCACCGTCGTGTCGAATGCCGCGTTCGGGCTCGAAGTGGGCGGCATGGGCAAGAAGGAGCGCGAGCGCCGGGCGATGGAAGTGCTCGAGCAAGTGGGTCTCGCGCCGTTCTCGCACAAGCTGCCGTCCGAGCTGTCGGGCGGCATGCAGCAGCGCGTCGGCCTCGCCCGCGCGCTGGCCGTGAACCCGTCGCTGATGATCATGGACGAGGCGTTCTCCGCGCTCGATCCGCTCAAGCGCCGCGAAATGCAGGACGTGCTGCTGCAACTGCAGAAGGAGCAGCGCCGCACGATCATGTTCGTGTCGCACGATCTCGAGGAAGCGCTGCGCATCGGCAACCGCATCGCGATCATGGAAGGCGGCCGCCTCGTGCAGGTCGGCACGCCGCAGGACATCATCGCGAACCCGGCCGACGATTACGTGCGCGCGTTCTTCGACGGCATCGACACGAGCCGCTATCTGACGGCGGGCGACCTGATGCAGACGGGCGCCGTGCCGACCATGTCGAAGTGCGATGCCGCGAACGTCGCCGCTTCGCTGAACGGCAGCGCCGACTACGCGTTCGTACTCGATGCCGCACGCAAGATTCGCGGCTTCGTCACGCGCGAGGCGCTCGGTCAGGACACGCCGTCCGTGCGGCCGATCGAAAGCATCCGGCGCGATGCGTCGCTCGAACATGTCGTCGCGCGCGTGGTCGCGAGCCCGAATGCACTGCCTGTCGTCGACGACGACGGCTGCTACTGCGGCTCGGTCGATCGCGCGCTCATCCTGAAGGCCATCACGCGTTCGCGAGGTTCCCATGTCTGAAATGATTCCGCTCGGTACCTGGGTCGACCAGTCCGTTCACTACCTGCTCGACCACGACGCGAAGACGTTCGACGCGATCGGTCAAGCGATCGAGGGGCTCGCGGCATTCGTCGAGCATGGCCTGCAGGCGATCCCGATGTGGCTGATGATGGCGATCTTCATCGGCGTCGGGCTGTGGCGGGTGGGCTGGCGCTTCGCGCTGTTCACCACCGCATCGCTGCTGCTGATCTTCGCGACCGGCTTCTGGGACCAGACGGTCATCACGCTCGGCCTCACGCTGTCGTCGACGATCATCAGCCTCGTGCTCGGCATCCCGCTCGGCATCTGGGCCGCGAAGAGCAAGTGGGTCGCCGCGATCGTTCGCCCGATCCTCGACCTGATGCAGACGATGCCGGCCTTCGTCTACCTGATTCCGGCCGCGATGCTGTTCGGTCTCGGCCGCGTGCCGGGGATCCTGTCGACGGTGATCTTCGCGATGCCGCCCGCGGTGCGTCTCACGAGCCTCGGCATCCGCCACGTGAACCGCGAGATCGTCGAAGCCGGCCAGGCGTTCGGCTGCACGCCGTGGCAACTGCTGTACAAGGTGCAGTTCCCGAACGCGCTGCCGTCGATCATGCAGGGCGTGAACCAGACGATCATGATGGCGCTGTCGATGGTGATCATCGCGTCGATGGTCGGCGCCGGCGGCCTCGGCAACGACGTGCTCGCGAGTATCCAGCGTCTCGACATCGGCCTCGGCTTCGAAAGCGGCCTGTCGGTCGTGCTGCTCGCGATCATTCTCGACCGCATCACCGAGAGCTTCGGCCGCGCGCCGGGCACCGTGAAGGCGCCGCTGTTCTCGGGCCTCAAGCAGCTCTTTCGCGTGAAGGCTTCGCCCGCGCAGGCCTGATCTTCGGCGGCCGGACCACGCTCCTGCCGCTCACCCTGAATGGATAACGGCTCCCGCGGCTTCGGCCGCGGGGCTGGCCCTCTACAACCTCCTCGCCAGGAGACCGATGTGACGTCCGCCGTCGCTGTCGCGCCCGCCGCCTGCGTTTCACCGGTTTCGTCCCTCGCCCATTTCGGCTTCCTCACGCTGCCGAATTTCTCGATGATCGCGTTCTCGAGCGCGGTCGAAGTGCTTCGGATGGCGAACTACGTCGGGCGGGCGGATCACTACAAGTGGTCGATCTACTCGCTCGACGGCGCGCCCGCGCATGCCAGCAACGGCATCGCGGTGCGGCCCACGCAGGCGCTCGACTACGACAACCTGCCCGACGTGATGATCGTGTGCGGCGGCATCCGCATCCGCGACGTGATCGACGCGGGCGCGCGCGATACGCTCGCGGCGCTCGCCGAACGCGGGCTGCCGCTCGGCGGCATCTGCACGGGCGCGTACGCGCTGATGTCGAGCGGCCTGCTCGACGGCTATCGCTGCACCGTGCACTGGGAGAACCTGTCCGCGCTGCATTCCGAATTTCCGCAGGTGGGCTTCGCCGACGAGCTGTTCGTCGTCGATCGCGACCGGCTGACCTGCACGGGCGGCACCGCGCCGCTCGACCTGATGCTGAACCTCGTCGGCATGCGGTTCGGCCAGCAGCTCGCCGCGCAGGTCTCCGAGCAGTTCATCCTGGAGCGCATCCGCAGTTCGACCGATACGCAGCCGATTCCGGTCGACGCGCGCGTCGGCTTCTCGCGCGCGGAGCTGATCGAGGTCGTGCGGCTGATGGAGGCGAACATCGAGGAGCCGCTGTCGCTCGAGGAACTCGCGCGGCTCGTGCGGCTGTCGCAGCGGCATCTGCAGCGCATGTTCAAGGTGTACCTGAACGTATCGCCGACCCACTATTACCTGACGCTGCGCCTGAAACGCGCACGCGACCTGCTGCGCACGACCGACGCATCGATCGCGCGCGTGACGACGGTCTGCGGCTTTCATTCGCCGTGTCATTTCAGCAAGGCATACCGCGCGCAGTTCGGCCATGCGCCGAGCTACGAGCGCCGGCTGCCGGGGCGCTGAACGGGGCAATCATTCGGTCCGCGACGTCGCCGGGATCGCGGCGCGCGGCTTCAATAAACGATCCCGGATTCAAGCAAACGACATCACTTTGAGGAGAAGCAAGATGAAGCGCCTATTGATCGCAGCGGTGTGCGGGATCGGGATGACCGCACCGATGTCGGCCGTCTATGCGGCCGATCCGCCCGTGTGCAAGAACGTGCGCTTCGCCGATGTCGGCTGGTCCGACATCGCGGCGACCACGGGCCTCGCATCGACGATGCTGCAGGGGCTCGGCTACAACCCGACGAAGACGATCGCGTCGGTGCCGATCACGTTCGCGGGGATCAAGAGCAAGCAGATCGACGTGTTCCTCGGCTACTGGTCGCCGACGATGGACCCGATCATCCAGCCGTTCACGAAGGCCGGCACGATCAAGGTGCTCGCGACGCCGAACCTGACCGGCGCGAAATACACGCTCGCGGTGCCCGACTACGTGTACCAGGGCGGCCTGAAGTCGTTCGCGGACATCCAGAAATACGCGGACAAGCTCAACGGCAAGATCTACGGGATCGAGCCCGGCAACGATGGCAACGCGCTGATCAAGAAGATGATCGACGGCAACCAGTTCGGCCTCGGCAAGTTCAAGCTGGTCGAGTCGAGCGAGGCCGGGATGCTGGTCGAGGTGAATCGCGCGATCCGCGACAAGCAGTGGATCGTGTTCCTCGGCTGGGAGCCGCATCCGATGAACGTGCAGATGAAGATCGACTACCTGACCGGCGGCGACGACGTGTTCGGCCCGAACTACGGCGAAGCGAAGGTGCTGACGGCGACGCCGCCCGACTACGCGCAGCGCTGCCCGAACGTCGCGAAGTTCGTGTCGAACCTGCAGTTCACGACGGCGATCGAGAACCACGTGATGGTGCCGATCATGAACAAGCAGGACCCGAACAAGGCTGCCGCCGCGTGGCTGAAGGCGAACCCGGACGCACTCGACAAGTGGCTGGCCGGCGTGACGACGATCGACGGCAAGCCGGGCCTGCCGGCGGTGAAGGCGTATCTCGGCGCGCATTGAGCATGACGCGTCGGGCTTTGCGGCTGCGGCCCGAAGCCTGACGTGAATGTTGAGCCGGCGTAAGCGGGGTGACCTGCTTGCGCCGGTTTTTTGCTACGTGCTTCGTGCTCGCGCCGACGGCGGGCGGGCGATGCGCTAGACTGCTCGATCCACGATCGAGGAGACGGCCATGGCCCGCAACCCGCTGGATGCATCCGGACGGCAACATGCAGCCGGCACGTGGCCGAATCACGCGACCGCTTCGGTCGACGCAGGCTGCAACCGGACCGTCCGGTGCTTCGACCATTCATTCGCATGAAGCGCATCGAGCAAGTCGTGCTCGCCGCCGATCTCGCGGGCACGGGGGTGTTCGCGATCGAGGGCGCCAATGCGGCGATCGGCGCCGGCCTCGACCTGTTCGGGGTGATGGTGCTGTCGCTCGTCGTCGCGCTCGGTGGCGGCGTGATTCGCGACCTGCTGATCGGCGCGCGGCCGCCGAGCGCCGTGAGCGACTGGCGTTATCCGGCGCTCGCGTTCGCCGCCGGGCTGTTCGCCTTCGTGTTTCATGCGCGGGTCGCCGCGTTCTCACCGTCGCTGCTGACGACGCTCGATGCGGCCGGCCTCGCATTGTTCGCGGTCGCCGGCGCGGTGAAGGCGCTCGAATTCCGTGTCCACCCGTTCATTGCAACGCTGATGGGCGCCGTGACCGGCTGCGGCGGCGGCGTCGTGCGCGATCTGCTGCTCGCGCGGATACCGGTCGTGCTGGTCACCGACATCTATGCGAGCGCGGCGTTGCTCGGCGCGGTCGTCGTTGTGTTGTGCCGGCGACTCGGTTGCCCGCCGGTCGTCGCGGCCGTGCTCGGCGGCATCGCCTGTTTTGCGCTGCGGATGGCGGCGGTGCGGTTCGGCTGGCAACTGCCGAAAATTGCCGCGGGCGCATAGGCGCCCGACTCACGACCCCTTCGTCGCCGCCGGCACGTCGAACACGCGATCGAACGCCCACTGGAACACGAACGCGTAGCAGAAGAAGAACGCGAACAGCGCGATATCGACGACGAACGCATCGAACCACGAGATGCCGAGCCACCACGACACGACCGGCACGAGGATGAAGATCAGCCCGCCCTCGAATCCGGTCGCGTGGAGGATCCGCCGCCCGAGCGTACGCGCCGGCTGCCGGCGCGATGCTTCCCAGCGCTCGAACAGCGCATTGAAGAGCATGTTCCACAGCATCGCGATCGCCGACATCGTCGCCGACAGCGCGCCCGAGTAGACGAGGTCCTGCTTGAAGATCGCCGCGATCGCGGGCGAGATGCAGGAAATGGCGATCGCTTCGTAGAGCACCGCCTGCGTGATCCTGCGCGATAGGCCTTGCACGGGGTTCCTCCGGTTCGACGGCAACCGCCGCGGCGACGTGCCGCGACGTTCCGGAAGGCTAGCCGCGTTGCGCAGCCGCTTCAATTCACCTAATCTCACCCGGATTGAATCGAATTCAACCCGGCCGCATCCGGCCCGCGAGGCCCCGTGTTCTCGAAAATTCCCTTGACCGCATTGCGTGTCTTCGAATCGTCGGCGCGGCTCGGCACGTTCAAGGCCGCCGCGGAAGAACTGTCCGTGACGCCGGCCGCCGTGTCGCACCAGATCAAGTCGCTCGAAAGCCGCGTCGGCGTGCTGCTGTTCGAGCGCGGCGCGGGCGGCGTGCGGCTGACGGAAGAAGGCGAGCAACTGTTTCGTGCGAGTCACGATGCGTTGCTGGCACTGAGCCGCGGGCTCGACGCGCTGCGTCCGGACGCGGCCGATGCGCGCCCGCTCGTGCTGACCACCACGCCCGCGTTTGCGGCGATGTGGCTGATTCCGCGGCTCGGTGCGTTTCGCCGCGTCGATCCGCACCTGCACATCAAGGTCGAAACGGGGAACACGCTCGTCGATCTCGAACGCGATGCACGCGTCGATCTCGCGATTCGCGCGACGTCGCGCAGGTTTCCCGCGCTGCACGAGATTGCGTTGATCGACGAGTATTTCGGCGCGTATGCGGCCGCCGGGTTCGATATGCATCGTGCGGACGCGCCGCTCGACCTGATCGAAACCGTGTGGGATACGCCGCTGCCCGTGTCAATCGACTGGGCGTCGTGGTGTCGTGCGGCGGGGCGAGAAGCATGGCTCGAACGTGCGGTGTTTCGCCATTACGACGACGAGCATTACGCACTGCAGGCCGTGCTGCACGGGCAGGGTATCGCGCTGCTTAGCTCGGTGCTGGCCGCCGAGCATGTCGAGCGCGGCGCGTTGATGCCGATCGAGCCCACGGTGCGGCTCGACGGTGCGCGCTTCGTCGCACTGTGCCGGCCGGGGCGCGAGCGCGAGCCGCAGGTCAGGCGGTTTCTCGACTGGCTCGAAGCGGAAATCGCAACGACGCGCGAGGCGGTGGCGCGGATGGCGCCGGACGATGCTCGCGCCGCTACCCGAAGCTGACGCAATACACCGGCGGCAAATGCGCCGATACCTGCTGCCAGTGCTCGCCGCCATCATCGGACGTCCATAGCCCGCCGGTCGTCGACGCCATCGCGAGGCGCGTGCCGGAATCGTCCACCGCGAGCCCGTGCCGATACACGAGGTCGTACGCGGGCGCGGCCGGCAACCCGTTCGACAGGCTCTCGAAACTGCGGCCGCCGTCGCGCGTGCGCGTGACGACGAGCCGGCCGTTCACCGGAATCCGGCACGCGTCCTTCACGGCCGGCACGAACCACGCGGTATCCGGTTCGTGCGGATGCACGGCCACCGCGAAACCGAAGCTCGACGGCTCTGCTTCGATCCGTTGCCACTGTTCGCCGCCGTCGGTCGAGCGGAAGATCGCGCAGTGATGCTGCGTCCACAGCACGTCCGGATTGGCCGCGCACTGCACGACGCGGTGCGGGTCCTGCATGTTCGCCTCGCCGCGTCGCTCGGGCGGCATGTAGTCGGCTTCCATGCCTTCCGCCGTGACGCGCCATGTCGAGCCGCCGTCCGCGGTCTGCCACACGCCGCCGCACGAGATGCCGACGGTGACGTGCCGACTGTCACGTGGATCGACCATCACCGAGTGAATGCCCGGCGCGTCGTACCCGCCGCCGCCCCATTCGAGGCGTTCGGGGCGATCCCACAGCGCGCGGTTCAGTACCCACGAATCGCCGTGGTCGTCGGAGCGGAACAGGCCGCCGGGAATCGTGCCGGCCCACAGCACGCCGGGTTCGTCCGTGCCACCGGTTTCGAGCGACCAGATTTGCTGAAGCGTCCACGTTGGCTGCGACGTCCCGGCAGCGGCAGCTTCATCATCAGTATCGCCGCTGCCTGCGTGCGGTTCGGCACGGGGAGGCGACGCGTCGGCGGGCTGCGGCGGATAAACCGGGGCTGCACATTCCTCCCAATCGCGGGCGCCTGCACGCAGCCGATGCAGTTTCACGCCGAAATGGCCGAGATTGAGCGCCGCATACAGCGTGCCGTCGCGCGGGTCGGCAAGCGCCATGCTGACGGGTTCGCCGATGAAATGCGGTTCGCCGGGCGTCCAGCCGCCATGACCGTCGGGTTGCAGGACGAAGAGGCCCTTGCGGGTGGCGACGAGCAGTCGATCGTTCATGTGGGATGTCTCCGGATGGTCGGCCTTGGCGCGACGGTGCTTGGTATCGGGGAATGCGCCCGTGCATCGGTCCCTTTATCCGCCGGTCAGCGCCTGCACGACATACACGCGGCTGGCGGCCTCGAGCGCATCGGACAGATGTTGGCGGTCGCGGATCGGCTGGCCGTCGATGAATACCGACAGGTGCTTTCGCAGCGCGCCCTGGTCGTCGACGATGTAGCCGCGCAGCCGCGGCTGTTCGCTGAAAATGGTGTCGAATGCTTCGCCGACCGTATGCGCGTCGATGTCGCGCTCGGGCGTTTCGACGTGCCGCTGGATCGACGCGGCGAAGAAGAGGTGCGCCATGGCGGTAGGTGGCAGGAGCCGCACGAAGGGACGGCTTGTAGTTTAGGCGATCCGGCGGACGCCGAAAGGCGGAACGCAGCCGCCGTGCGCGGCGTGGGTGGCGTCCTCGCTAAACCGGAATCGACCGTCCCCTGATCCGGATCCCGAGCCGCACGACGCCGATCACCGCATTCGATAGCCACATGAGCCAGCGCGGCATCCCGCGCCGGCGGATATCGAGCAGCAGCACGATCCGCACCGCGTCGCTGTCGTTCCACACCTCGTGCGTGAACGTGTCGTCCCACAGCAGGAAGCGGCCTTCGTCGAGCCGGTATTCGTGCCCGTCGACCTTCAGCACGGCGGCCGGCGTGCCGTCCGCGCGGGTCGGCATCGACAGCACGAGATACCCGCGCAAGATGCCGCGAAACGGCCCGCGATGCGGCGGGATGTGTTTGCCGGGCGCGAGGAACGACAGCGACGCGGACAGCACGTCCGGCGACGCCGCGACGAGCGACGCGACGGTCGGGCAGCGCGACAGGTTGCGTGCAAACGGTTGACCGTACGCCTGCATGATGAACATGCGCCAGTCGCGCGCGTCGTTGGCCGAGATGTCGTACTGCTCGCGCATGATTTCGTGAAAGCGCGGGATGCGCGGCATGTCGCGTGCGACGTCGAGCGCCTCCGCACGGATCGCGGGCCACGCGCGCACGAAGCGCTCGGCATCCGGGAACGCGGCCGCGTCGAGCACCGCGCCGCTGTCGATATGGCGGTCGTACAGCCTGCGCAGCAGGGCGGCTGCATGGTCGTAAGCGGCGGACATGGTCGATCGAGGGGCGGTCCGGATGAAGTGGTGGTCAGTCTGCCCGAAGCACGACGGGCACTGCGTTACGTCAGGTTACGCCGGCTGACGAATGAATGACAGTTTCATGAATGTTGGGTCGGCGCGAATGGAAAGCCGGGAATAAACCGCGCCTCTCCGTCGTCATACGGGTGTAGCACATCGTTTCGTTGACTGATGAAGGAGTGGAGCATGAACACGCACTGGCTGGTGGCCGCCACGGTAGCGGCGATTTCTCTCGCAGGTGTCGCGACGCAAGCGTCGGCACAGGCGCTCACGCGCGAACAGGTCCGGCAGGAACTCGTCGACGCGGAAAACAACGGGCTGCGCTTCGTGACCGATACGTCGTATCCGGACGTGAGCCCGCTGTTCCAGCACCAGGCCGATCGGATGCCGCAGCGGCAGGCGAGCACGGCGGTCGGCGGCGATCCGGCCATGTCGTCCGAAGCGGGCAAGCCGGCGACGATGTCGCCGCGTCGAAGCGCCGCCGCATGCGTCGGCCCCGCGAGTTTCTGCACGATCTATTTCGGAAGCTGATCCACCCGCCTGCATCCGCAGGTCACGCCTGTCCCGTGGTTGATCGATACGTCACATTGAAGGAGTCCATGATGAAAACATATATCGCACTACTGATGATGATCGGGGCGATCGTCGGTCAGTCGGCATTCGCGCAATCGGCCGCGCCGCTGACGCGTGCGCAGGTTCGCGACGAACTGATCCGCGTCGAAGCGGCCGGGTACGACCCGGCGAAGGGCGAGGACGGCGCGTATCCGGCCGATATCCAGGCCGCGGAAGCGAAGCTCGCGGACCAGGACCGCGCGCGGCTGGCGGTGTCGGCCACGCGGGAGGCCGGACCCGGCATGCCGGCGCAGGTCGCCAACTAGGTGCCGGCATGTACCCGTGTTGCGCGAGACCGTCGGCGTCGCGGCGGAACGCGGCACGTGCGCAGCGTGTCGTGCGGAGACGAATCGTGGAGAGGGGCGTGCGGTGTCGACGCGGCGCCGATGCGCCCTTCATGCAGGCGGGCGGGGATGCAACGCGCGTCGTTGCGCGTCGGGGAATCGGTCAGGCCGCGTCGATGCGGCCCGACCCGGCGTCAATCAGTGCCGTTCGTCCGCGATATGACTGCGGATCACGTCCGCGAACGACGTGTCGCCCTTCAGCCCGAGCGCTTCCGCGCGCGACGTATCCCAACGGCCCGGCCAGCTCCCGACGATCTTCTCGACGCGTTCGTCGGGCACATGGCGGATCAGCTTCACGACCTCGTCGCCCGCGACGTCGCGTAGCGCCGCGATCATCTCGTCGACCGACACCGACAGCCCCGGCAGGTTGATCACGCGCTTGGTGCCGAGCGTCGCGCCGTCGATCTCGCACCCGGCGACCAGCGCTTCGATCGCGCCGCGCGGCGACAGCAGCCACAGCCGCGTCGAGCCGGGCACCGGGCACACGCTTTCCTCGCCATTCAGCGGCTCGCGGATGATGCCGCTCGCGAACGACGACGCGGCCGCGTTCGGGCGGCCGGGCCGCACGCTGATGGTCGGCAGCCGCAGCACGCGGCCGTCGACGAAGCCGCGTCGCGCGTAGTCGCACAGCAGCAGTTCTGCGATCGCCTTCTCGGCGCCGTACGACGATTGCGGATTCAGCGCGGTGTCGTCCTGCACGACGTCGGGCAGCGCGCCGCCGTACACCGCGACGGAGCTCGTGAACACGACGCGCGGCTGGTGGCCGCGCGCGCGGCACACTTCGAGCAGCGTGCGCGATGCATCGAGATTGATCCGCATGCCGAGATCGAAATCGGCTTCGGCCTGCCCGCTGACGATCGCCGCGAGGTGGAAGATTGCGCCCGTCCGCGTGTCGATCGCGCTTTCGAGCACCGCGCGATCGGCGATGTCGCCGACGATCGACGTCACGCGCGCATCGCCGAAATCGCTGCCCTGGACGACGTCGAGCAGCACCAGTTCGTCGATCTTCTCGATGCGACCGTCGGGGCCGGTGAGGTCGCCGCGCTCGAGCAGCTTGCGTGCGAGACGCTGGCCGAGAAAGCCGGCGCCGCCGGTGATCAGTACTTTCATGTTCTTGACCCTCTGGGAAATACGGGAATTACAGGTATGTCTCGAGCCAACCGAGGCCTTCCGACGTGCCGGCCTTCGGCCGATACTCGCAACCGATCCAGCCGTCGTAGCCGAGCGCGTCGATCAGCGCGAACAGATACGGGTAGTTGAGTTCGCCGACGTCCGGCTCGTGGCGTTCGGGCACGCCCGCGATCTGGATATGGCCGATGCCCGCGAAATCGCGCTTGAGCTTCATCGCGAGATCGCCTTCGACGATCTGGCAGTGGTAGCAGTCGAACTGCACCTTCAGGTTCGGCGCGCCGACTTCCGCGCGGATCGCCTGCGCGTCGTCCTGGCGGCTCAGGAAATAGCCGGGCATGTCGCGCGGGTTGATCGGCTCGATCAGGATCGTGACGCCGTGCGCGGCGGCGGCCTGCGCCGCATGACGCAGGTTCGTCAGATACGTATCGCGATGGCGTGCGCGGTCGGCGCCCGGCGGCACCATGCCGGCCATTACGTGCAGCTTCTTGTTGCCGATCACGCGCGCATAGTCGAGCGCCTGGTCGATGCCGCGGCGAAATTCGTCCTCGCGGCCCGGCAGCGATGCAATGCCGCGTTCGCCCGCGGCCCAGTCGCCCGGCGGCGCGTTGAACAGCGCCTGTTCGAGGCCGTGCGCGTCGAGGCGCGCGCGGATGTCCTCGGCGGCGAAGTCGTACGGGAACAGGTACTCGACGGCCTTGAAGCCGTCGCGGGCGGCAGCGCCGAAGCGGTCGAGAAACGCATGCTCGGTGTACATCATCGAGAGGTTGGCGGCGAAGCGTGGCATGGCAGCGGGTCCTGTGAATGAATGGGGCGGGGCGCCGCGCGCCCCGCGTCGAATGATGAATCGGCCGGCGGCGGATCAGCGGTTCACGAGCTTGGGCGGCGTGAGCCACACGGCGATCGCGCCGATCACGAGCATCGCCGCGAGCACGTACATGCCGGACGCAGTGCTGTGCGTGGCGTCCTTCAGGTAGCCGATCACGTACGGGCTCGCGAAACCGGCGAGATTGCCGACCGAGTTGATGATCGCGATCCCGGCGGCAGCCGCGGAGCCCGCGAGGAACGCGGTCGGCAGCGACCAGAACAGCGGCGCGCAGGTCAGCACGCCGCCTGCCGCGAGCGACAGGAACACGATCGACACTGCCGTATTGTGCGAGTACGACGCGGCGACCGCAAACCCGACCGCGCCCATCAGCGCCGGCACGATCAGGTGCCAGCGGCGTTCGCGGCGCTTGTCCGCACTGTGGCCGAACAGGTTCATCACGACGATCGCGACGACGAACGGAATCGCCGACAGCAGGCCGATCTGCAGCGTATCGGTGATGCCGGTCGATTTGACGAGCGTCGGCATCCAGAACGTGAGCCCGTACTGGCCGGTGACGAATGCGAAGTAGATCAGCGACATCCACCACATGCGCGGGTCCGAGAACACGGCCTTCAGCGAATGGCCGTGCTGCTGCTGTTCCTGCGGCTGCGCGGCGATTTCGTCCTCGAGCAACTGCTTCTCGCGCTCGTCGAGCCACTTCGCGCCGCGGATGCTGTTGTCGAGATACAGGATCGTCGCGATGCCGATGAGCACGGCCGGCACGGCCTCGATCATGAACATCCATTGCCAGCCGTGGAAGCCCGAGCCGCCGTGGAAGCGCTCCATGATCCAGCCCGACAGCGGGTTGCCGAAGATGCCCGACACCGGAATCGCGGACATGAACACCGCGATGATCTTCGCGCGGCGATGCGACGGGAACCAGTACGTGAGGTACAGAATCACGCCCGGATAGAAACCGGCTTCCGCGAGCCCGAGCAGGAACCGCAGCACGTAGAACTGCGTCGGCGTCTGCACGAACGCGAACAGCGCGGACAGCAGCCCCCACGTGATCATGATCCGCGCGATCCAGATGCGCGCGCCGAGGCGGTGCATCAGCAGGTTGCTCGGCAGTTCGAACAGAAAGTAGCCAAGAAAGAAAATCCCCGCGCCGAGGCCGAATACGGTTTCGCTGAACGCGAGATCCTGCGACATCTGCAGCTTGGCAAAGCCGACGTTCACGCGGTCGAGATACGCGACCACGTAGCAGAGCATCAGGAACGGCACGATGCGCCAGAACACTTTCTTGTAGGTGCGGTCGAGTTCGCCCGATTGGGCGGCCGCGGCGGGCGAGCGGCTTGCGGCCGCGTCGAGAGCAGTCATCGTCGTCTCCAATGATGTTATGTGCCGGCGGCGCGTACGCCGCCAGTCGTGTGTGCTGACGGAAAGGCCCGCGCACACGGCGGGTAGATAAATCGATACGGACTACTGCATGATCGGGTCGCGGTGCGTTACCAGCGCGCGCCGAAGCTCTGGCGCAGTTCGTCGAGCGCGGCGTCGGACAGCGGTTCGGGCTTCGGGTTCGTCATCAGCCACAGCCGCGCGGTTTCCTCGAGTTCCTCGAGTGCATACGACGCGTGCGATACCGAAGGCCCCCACATCACCGGGCCGAGGCGATCGAGCAGCACGCCGCGCACCCGGTCGGCCAGCGCCGCGACTTCGGCCGCGACGGCCGGGTCGCCGGGGCGGCGGTAACGGATCAGCGGAATGTGGCCGACCTTCATCACGTAGTACGGCGTGATCGGCGGCAGCACGTCGGTATCGCGCCACACGCCCGCGAGCGTCAACGCGACGAGATGCGTCGAATGCGTGTGGACGACGCCGTGCGCCTCCGCGTTGCGTGCGTAGATGCCGCGATGCAGCGCGAGCGTCTTCGACGGCTTGCCGCCCGATACGGGCTGGCCGTCGGCGCCGACCTTCGCGATGTCGTTCGGGTCGAGCCGGCCGAGGCACGCGTCGGTCGGCGTGATCAGCCAGCCGTCGTTCAGACGCGCGCTGATGTTGCCGGCGCTGCCGACCGCATGGCCGCGCGCATACAGGCTCGCGCCGACCACGCAGATCTCTTCGCGCAGTTTTGCTTCGTCGCTCATCGTGCGACTCCATCCAGCGCGCGCAGCGCCTTGTCGAAAAAGTCCGTGGTGCCGAAGTTGCCGGATTTCAGCGCGAGGCCGAGCGGCTGCGTGTCGATGGTGGCCGTGGCCGGCACGCCCGGATCGATCTGCGCGCCGATCTGCAGCGACTTCACGTCGAGCGCCTGCACGACGGCGCCGGACGTCTCGCCGCCCGCGACGACGAACTTGCGCACGCCGAGCTCGCGCAGCCCGCGGGCGATCGCCGCGAGCGTGCTTTCGACGAGACGGCCGGCCGCGTCGACGCCGAGCGCCTGCTGCACGGCCTTCACTTCGTCGGGCGTGGCCGTTGCGTAGATCAGCACGGGCTGCGGCAGGTGCGAGCGCGCAAAGGCGAGCGCTTGCTCGACGACGGACTCGCCGCGCGACGCCGCGAGCGGATCGATGCGGAAGCTCGGCCGCGTCGCGCGCCACGCGGCGACCTGCGCGTTGGTGGCCTTCGATGCACTGCCGGCGAGCACGGCCGACGGGCCGTCGATGCGCGGCAGCGATGCCGCGTTGTCGCGCTCGGGCAATTGCTCCGCGCGGCGGAAATTCGCGGGCAGGCCGAGCGCGATGCCGGAGCCGCCGGTGACGAGCGGCAGGCCCGCGCATGCTTCGCCGAGGACGTAGAGGTCGCGGTCCGACAGCGCGTCGGCAATCGCGAAGCGCACGCCTTCCGCGCGCAACTGGTCGATCCGCGCACGCGCGGCGGCCGCGCCGAGCGCGATCGTGTCGTAGCGGATCAGGCCGACCGGCGACTTCGTCTGCCGTTGCAGCACGCGTACGAGGTTCGCGTCCTGCATCGGCGTGAGCGGATGATGCTCCATCCCCGATTCGTTCAGCAGCACGTCGCCGACGAACAGGTGGCCGCGATAGATCGTGCGGCCGTTCTCGGGGAACGCCGGGCACGCGATCGTGAAGTCGCCGCCGGCCGCATCGAGCAGCGCGTCGGCCACCGGCCCGATGTTGCCCGCGTCGGTCGAGTCGAACGTCGAGCAGTACTTGAAGAAGAACTGGCGGCATCCTTGCGTGCGCAACCATGCGTACGCGGCGAGCGATTGCGCGACGGCGTCGGCGGCGGGGATCGTGCGCGACTTCAGCGCGACGACGATCGCGTCGGCGTCGGCGATCGTGTCGGTCGCGCCGTCGGCGGGCACGCCGATCGTCTGCACGGTGCGCATGCCGCTCTTGACGAGCATGTTCGCGAGATCGGTCGCGCCGGTGAAATCGTCGGCGATGCAGCCGAGCAGGGGACGGGAAGCGGAAGCGGTCATGGCAGGCACGTCGTTCGAATCAGCGGGCGGGCGGCAGCGTGATGCCGGGGAAAGTCTTGATCACGGCGGAATCGTCCTCGCCGCCGTGGCCGGCGCTCGACGCGCTCATGAACATCTGGTGCGCGGTGGCGGAGAGCGG
Organism: Burkholderia sp. AcTa6-5; assembly: GCF_017815075.1. Lineage (NCBI taxonomy): Bacteria > Pseudomonadati > Pseudomonadota > Betaproteobacteria > Burkholderiales > Burkholderiaceae > Burkholderia > Burkholderia sp. AcTa6-5. The sequence goes on from NZ_JAGIQE010000029.1 coordinate 50,991, forward strand.
CAGCGGGAATTTGCTGCGGCGCGCGGTATCGAGCACGAGGCCGAGATCCTTCACGAAGATGTCGACGGCCGACAGCGGCGTGTAGTCGCCGTTCAGGATGTGCGGCACGCGGTTCTCGAACATCCACGAATTGCCCGCGCTGTGCGTGATCACGTCGTACAGCGCGTCGGCGTCGACGCCTTCGCGCAGGCCGAGCGCCATCGCCTCGGCGGCGGCCGCGATATGCACGCCGGCCAGCAACTGGTTGATGATCTTCACTTTCGAGCCGATGCCGTGCGCGTCGCCGAGACGGTACACCTTGCCGGCGATCGCGGCGAGCACGTCCTCGCAGCCCGCATAGGCGGCGGCCGGGCCCGACGTCATCATCGTCATCTCGCCGGAGGCCGCGCGCGCGGCGCCGCCGGATACCGGCGCGTCGAGCATCTGCAGGCCGGCCGCTTCGATGCGCGCGCCGAGCGCGACCGCGAATTCGGGCGCGACGGTCGCGCTCGCGATCACGACGCCGCCCGGCTTCATCGCGGCGACCGCACCGTGTTCGCCGAACAGCACCGTTTCCGTTTGCGCGGCATTGACGACGAGCGTGACGACGACGTCGCACTGCGCGCCGAGTTCGGCCGGCGTCGCGCACGCGATGCCGCCTTCGGCGGCGAACGCCTGCAGCACGGTGTCGCGCACGTCGCATGCGTGGACGCGCAGGCCGGCGCGCAGCAGCGAGCGTGCGACGCCGAGGCCCATCGCGCCGAGGCCGATGACTCCAACATTTCGTGACATGGTCAACCTTGATCGATTCGAAAGAGGTTCTGGACAACGGCGGCGGGCGCCGCCGGCTTCAGCAGATGCCGGCTTCCGCGAGACGGCGGGCGGCGTTGTACATGTGCGTGCGCGCCGCGTTGCGGGCGGCCATCGGGTCGCGCGCGCGGATCGCGTCGGCGATCGCCGCGTGCTCTTCGCGCACCTGACGCGAGAAATCCTCGCGTGTCGCTTCGTTGCTGCGCGTGACCTTCACGCCGGCTTCGAGATACTGGTTCAGGAATTGCAGCGTCTTCAGGAAATACGGGTTGCCGGTGACGGCCGCGATCGTGCGGTGGAATGCGACGTCTTCCGCGACGCCGTCGCGCCCTTCGGCAACGGCTGCGTCGATCTTGCGCAGCGCGTCGTCGATGTCGGCCATGTCGTCGGCGGTGTGGTGCAGCGCGGCCTCGGCCGCGACTTCCGCCTCGATCGCGCGGCGCACCGCGAGCAGATGCGGCAGCGAGCTCGCCTCGACGGCTTCCGCGTAGTCGATCCGCAACGGCCGGATCGCGCCGTGCTGGTTCACGAATACGCCGCTGCCCTGGCGCGGCTCGACCACGCCTTCGTTCTTCAGCCGCGAGATCGCCTCGCGGATCACGGTGCGGCTCACGCCGAATTCCTGCGCGAGCACGGCTTCAGTCGGCAGCTTGCCGGTGGCCGAGAAGCTGCCCACTTCGATCTGCTTGAGCAGTTGCTGCGCGACGTGGTCGCTCATCGCACGGGCGGGAATTTTCTCGAACATGATGCTCAGGTTTGTAAGGTGATGTGGTCATCATACAAATTTGAGCGAGCATCAGCATCCGGGATAACCCTCGTTCAAGAGAGGTAACGTCGGCTAAATTGATTGGAACCGGTTCCAAAAAAACGGAAGCCGACGCGAACGTGCGTCGTTCTGCAATCGATCAGGGAAGGGGCTGGCTGCCCGGCCCCGTCACTCGGCGATGTCCTCGACGGGGTCGGCCGACGCGTCGGGCATCGCGGCCACTTCGGCCACGTCGCCGCCGCGCTCGCGATAGGTCGCCGGCGGCACGCCGAACTGCTTGCGGAATTCGCGGCCCAGGTGCGACGCATCGGCGAATCCGCAGCTCGACGCGATATCGGCGACCGTGCGATCGGAACTCGTCAGCAGCCACGCGGCCGTGCGCAGCCGCACCTGCTTCGCGAAGGCCTGCGGGCTCCTGCCGGTCTCGGCCTTGAACAGCCGTTCGAGCTGCCGCGTCGACAGGTCGAGCTTGCACGCGAGTTCCTCGAGCGGCAGCGCACGCCCGACGTGCTGTTCCATCAGAAGAATCGCGCGCTTGACCTTCGGGTGCGTCGCCGGCTCGAGCCCCGGCGGATGCGGTTGCGGCGCATTGCCTTTCTGCATCTCGCCGACGAGCAGGATGCGCAGCGCCTTCTGCACGGTCGCGTGATCGAAATGGCGCAGCAGGATCGCTGCGGCGACGTCGATCGACGCGCGGCCGCCCGAGCACGTGATCCGGCGCCGGTCGATCACGAACAGCCGGTCTGCGATCAGCAGGTCGGGATCGGCGGACGGAAAGCGCTCGATGAAATCCCAGTAATGGAACCAGCTCACGCAGGTGCGGTAGCCGTCGAGCACGCCGGCGCGCATCAGCGTGAACACGCCGGTGCAGATGCCGACGACCGTCGCGCCGCCCGCCGCCGCGCGGCGGATGAACTCGAGCGTTTCAGGGCCGGCCTGCGGCCCCGAATGCAGCAGCCCGCCGACCACCACCACATAGTCGAACGGCTCGGCCGCATCGAACGTCTCCCACGGCGTGATCTGGATCCCGCAGCTCGCGCGCACCGGCGCGAGCGTCTCGCCGATGACGCTCCACGCGCAGCGCACGGGCTTGCTGTAGTCGCCGTCGTCGGCCGACAGCCGCAGCATGTCGACGAAGCCGGAGAAGGCCGTCAGCGTGAAGTTCGGCAGCAGCACGATGCCGAAGCGGATGCGCCGCGGCGCGGGTTCTGCGAGGGGGGAAGCGGGTACGTCGGGGGTCATCGCGGCCAATCTCGTCACGCCGGGCAGGCGGTCTCACTCGTTTCACACTGTTTGCGGGTTGCGGCTGCCGGAGGCGGCGCGGATGCAGCCAGCGTCGCCGATCGGCCGCGGCCGGACTTGTGGTTTTTCGTCGCGAACCATCGCCAAAACGCACTTTCGGGCCGGCCGGCACGGCGCTTGGCGGCGGTATCCCACGCCGATGCCGTTTTTGTTCTATCGGCCGATTTTACGCTTTGATGTACTGGTGCCCAACGACATTTCACGCATGCAACCCAAAGGAAGCCAGATGAACGTCAGCGCGTTCGACCTGTTCAAGATCGGCATCGGCCCGTCCAGTTCGCATACGGTCGGCCCGATGATCGCCGCGTGCCGCTTCGCGTCGCACGTCGAGGACGCGAACCTGCTCGGCTTCGTGCGCCGCGTGCGGGTCGAGCTGTACGGCTCGCTCGGCGCGACCGGCAAGGGCCACGGCACCGACAAGGCCGTGCTGCTCGGCCTCGAGGGCCACCTGCCCGACACGATCGATCCGGACCTGATCGAGCCGCGGCTGGCCGCGATCCGCGCGGAGAAGTCGCTGTCGCTGCTCGGCAAGCAGACGGTGCGCTTCGACGAGAAGGAACACATCGGCTTTTATCGCAAGCTGATGAGCGGCACGAGCATCGTGCATCCGAACGGGATGCGCTTCCAGGCATTCGACGAGCACGGCCAGCTGCTGGTCGAGAAAGAGTATTACTCGGTCGGCGGCGGCTTCGTCGTGAACCGCGACGGCGATCGCGTGAACGGCGTGCGCGCGGCGGTCGAGGTGCCGTATCCGTTCCGCACCGGCGACGACCTGATGCGCCAGTGCCGCGAGCACGGGCTGTCGATCGCCGAACTGATGCTGCGCAACGAAAGCGCGCTGCGCTCCGCCGACGAAGTGCGCGCCGGGCTGCTCGCGATCTGGCGCACGATGGCCGCCTGCGTCGAGCGCGGCTGCAAGGTCGAGGGCGACCTGCCGGGACCGATGCGCGTGAAGCGCCGCGCGGCCGAATTGAACGGCCGCCTGCGTTCGCGTTCCGAAGAGTCGCTGCGCGACCCGCTGTCGATGCTCGACTGGGTCAACTTGTACGCGATGGCCGTGAACGAGGAAAACGCGGCCGGCGGCCGCGTCGTCACCGCGCCGACCAACGGCGCGGCCGGCGTGATTCCCGCGGTGCTGCACTACTACGTGAAGTTCGTGCCGGGCTCGAACGAAGCCGGCATCGTCGAATTCCTGCTGACGGCCGCGGCGATCGGGATCATCTACAAGGAAACCGCGTCGATCTCCGGCGCGGAAGTCGGCTGCCAGGGCGAAGTGGGCGTCGCGTGCTCGATGGCCGCCGCCGCGCTCGCCGCGGTGATGGGCGGCACGCCCGACCAGGTCGAGAACGCGGCCGAGATCGGCATGGAGCACAACCTCGGGATGACCTGTGACCCCGTCGGCGGGCTCGTGCAGATCCCGTGCATCGAGCGCAACGCGATGGGCGCGATCAAGGCGCTGAACGCGTCGCGCATGGCGCTCAAGGGCAACGGCCAGCACTACGTATCGCTCGATTCCGTGATCAAGACGATGCGCGAAACCGGCGCCGACATGAAGACGAAATACAAGGAAACGTCGCGCGGCGGCCTCGCCGTGAACGTCATCGAATGCTAACGAAGGATCCAAACATGAGCCGCTACTCGATATTCAGCCTGTTCCGCAACGGCCTCTCGTATCACGAGAACTGGGAAAAGCAGTGGAAGAGCCCGGAGCCGAAGAAGGAATACGACGTCGTGATCGTCGGCGGCGGCGGCCACGGCCTCGCGACCGCGTACTACCTCGCGAAGGAGCACGGGATCACGAACGTCGCGATCCTCGAGAAGGGCTGGATCGGCGGCGGCAACACCGCGCGCAACACGACGATCGTGCGCTCGAACTATCTGTGGGACGAATCGGCCGCGCTGTACGAGAAGGCGATGAAGCTGTGGGAAGGGCTGTCGCAGGATCTCAACTACAACGTGATGTTCAGCCAGCGCGGCGTGATGAACCTCGCGCACACGCTGCAGGACGTGCGCGACACCGAGCGCCGCGTGAACGCGAACCGGCTGAACGGCGTCGACGCCGAATTCCTGACGCCCGCGCAGATCAAGGAAATCGAGCCGACGATCAACCTGAACAGCCGCTACCCGGTGCTCGGCGCATCGATCCAGCGCCGTGCGGGCGTCGCACGCCACGACGCGGTGGCCTGGGGCTTCGCGCGCGGCGCGGATCGCGCCGGCGTCGACATCATCCAGAACTGCCAGGTGACGGGCATTCGCCGCGAAGGCGGCGCGGTGGTCGGCGTCGATACGGTGAAGGGGTTCATCAAGGCGAAGAAGGTCGCGGTGGTCGCGGCCGGCAACACGACGACGCTCGCCGACATGGCCGGCGTGCGTCTGCCGATCGAAAGCCATCCGCTGCAGGCGCTGGTGTCCGAGCCGATCAAGCCGGTCGTCAACTCGGTGATCATGTCGAACGCGGTGCACGCATACATCAGCCAGTCCGACAAGGGCGACCTCGTGATCGGCGCCGGTATCGACCAGTACACGGGCTTCGGCCAGCGCGGCAGCTTCCACATCATCGAAAGTACGCTGCAGGCGATCGTCGAGATGTTCCCGGTGTTCTCGCGCGTGCGGATGAACCGCCAGTGGGGCGGCATCGTCGACGTGTCGCCGGACGCGTGCCCGATCATCACCAAGACCGACGTGAAGGGCCTGTATTTCAACTGCGGCTGGGGTACCGGCGGCTTCAAGGCGACGCCGGGCTCGGGCTGGGTGTTCGCTCACACGATCGCCCGCGACGAACCGCATCCGCTGAACGCGCCGTTCGCGCTCGACCGCTTCTACACGGGCCACCTGATCGACGAGCACGGCGCTGCCGCCGTCGCGCACTAACCGCACTGAGGAGAAAGAAACATGTTGCTGATCGAATGTCCGTGGTGCGGGCCGCGCGCCGAATCCGAGTTTACGTGCGGCGGTGAAGCCGACATCGTGCGCCCGGTGGCGAACGAGACCATGACCGACCGCGAATGGGGCGAATACGTGTTCATGCGCGAGAACAAGCGCGGGCTGCACAAGGAGCAATGGCTGCATACGCAGGGCTGCCGCCGCTGGTTCAAGGTCACGCGCGACACGGTGACCTACGATATCAAGGGCTACGAAAAGTTCGGTAGCGCCGCTGCCGGCAACGCACACGAAGAGGGCACCAGCAAATGAGCCAGAAAGACCGCCTCGGCACCGGTGGCCGCATCAATCGCGCGATTCCGTTGACGTTCACGTTCAACGGCCGCACGTATCAGGGCTTCCAGGGCGACACGCTCGCGTCCGCGCTGCTCGCGAACGGCGTGCACTTCGTCGCGCGCAGCTTCAAGTACCACCGTCCGCGCGGAATCGTGACGGCGGACGTCGCGGAACCGAATGCCGTCGTGCAGCTCGAAACCGGCCCGTACACCGTGCCTAACGCGCGCGCGACCGAGATCGAGCTGTACCAGGGGCTCGTCGCGACGAGCGTGAACGCGGAGCCGACGCTCGAGAACGACAAGTACGCGATCAACCAGAAGTTCTCGCGCTTCATGCCGGCCGGGTTCTACTACAAGACCTTCATGTGGCCGCGCAACATGTGGCCGAAGTACGAAGAGAAGATCCGCGAAGCGGCCGGCCTCGGCAAGGCGCCCGAGGTGCTCGACGCCGATCGCTACGACAAGTGCTACGCGCACTGCGACGTGCTCGTGGTCGGCGGTGGCCCGTCGGGCCTCGCCGCCGCGCATGCGGCCGCCACGGCCGGCGCACGCGTGATCCTCGTCGACGACCAGCGCGAACTCGGCGGCAGCCTGCTGTCGTGCCGTGCGGAGATCGACGCGAAGCCCGCGCTGCAATGGGTCGAGAAGATCGAGGCCGAGCTGCGCAAGCTGCCCGACGTGACGATCCTGTCGCGCAGCACCGCGTTCGGCTATCAGGACCACAACCTCGTGACGGTCACGCAGCGCCTGACCGATCACCTGCCGGTGTCGATGCGCAAGGGCACGCGCGAACTGCTGTGGAAGGTCCGTGCGAAGCGCGTGATCCTCGCGACCGGCGCGCACGAGCGGCCGATCGTGTTCGGCAACAACGACCTGCCGGGCGTGATGCTGGCGGGCGCGGTGTCGACCTACGTGCATCGCTTCGGCGTGCTGCCGGGCCGCAACGTGGTCGTGTTCACGAACAACGACCGTGCATACCAGACCGCGCTCGACCTGAAGGCGTGCGGCGCGAAGGTGACGGTCGTCGATTCGCGCGCATCGTCGAACGGCGCATTGCCGGCGGCGGCCAAGCGGCAGGGCGTGACGGTGATGAGCGGTGCGGTCGTCACGGCCGCTTCGGGCAAGTGGCGCGTATCGTCGGTCGACGTCGCGTCCTACTCGAACGGCCAGACCGGCGGCAAGATGCAGTCGCTGCCGTGCGACCTCGTCGCGATGTCGGGCGGCTTCAGCCCGGTGCTGCACCTGTTCGCGCAGTCGGGCGGCAAGGCGTGCTGGAACGACGAGAAGGCGTGCTTCCTGCCGGGCAAGCCCGTGCAGGCCGAGGCCAGTATCGGTGCGGCCGCGGGCGAGTTCGGTCTCGCCCGTGCGCTGCGGCTCGCGGTCGACGCGGGTGCCGAAGCGGCGAAGGCCGCGGGCTTCACGGCCGCGCAGCGCCCCGTCGCGCCGCAGGTCGCGGAAACCGTCGAAGGTGCGCTGCAGCCGTTGTGGCTCGTCGGCAGCCGCGAGGCCGCCGCACGTGGGCCGAAGCAGTTCGTCGACTTCCAGAACGACGTCGCAGCCGCCGACATCCTGCTCGCCGCGCGCGAAGGCTTCGAGTCGGTCGAGCACGTGAAGCGCTACACGGCGATGGGCTTCGGCACCGACCAGGGCAAGCTCGGCAACATCAACGGGATGGCGATTCTCGCGGGCGCGCTCGGCAAGACGATTCCGGAAACGGGTACGACGACGTTCCGCCCGAACTACACGCCCGTGTCGTTCGGTACGTTCGCGGGCCGCGAGACGGGCGATTTCCTCGACCCGATCCGCAAGACGGCCGTGCACGAATGGCACGTCGAGCACGGCGCGATGTTCGAGGACGTCGGCAACTGGAAGCGGCCGTGGTATTTCCCGAAGAACGGCGAGGATCTCCATGCGGCCGTGAAGCGCGAATGTCTCGCGGTGCGCAACAGCGTCGGCATCCTCGACGCGTCGACGCTCGGCAAGATCGACATCCAGGGCCCGGACGCGGTGAAGCTGCTGAACTGGATGTACACGAACCCGTGGAACAAGCTCGAAGTGGGCAAGTGCCGCTACGGGCTGATGCTCGACGAAAACGGGATGGTGTTCGACGACGGCGTGACCGTGCGCCTCGCCGACCAGCATTTCATGATGACGACCACCACCGGCGGCGCGGCGCGCGTGCTGACGTGGCTCGAGCGCTGGCTGCAGACCGAATGGCCCGACATGAAGGTGCGGCTCGCGTCCGTCACCGATCACTGGGCGACGTTCGCGGTGGTCGGCCCGAAGAGCCGCAAGGTCGTGCAGAAGGTGTGCCAGGACATCGACTTCGGCAATGAAGCGTTCCCGTTCATGAGCTATCGCAACGGCACCGTCGCCGGCGCGAAGGCGCGCGTGATGCGGATCAGCTTCTCGGGCGAGTTGGCCTACGAAGTGAACGTGCCGGCGAATGCGGGCCGCGCGGTGTGGGAAGCGCTGATGGCGGCCGGCGCCGAGTTCGACATCACGCCGTACGGCACGGAAACGATGCACGTGCTGCGCGCGGAGAAGGGCTACATCATCGTCGGGCAGGACACCGACGGCTCGATCACGCCGTTCGACCTCGGGATGGGCGGGGTCGTCGCGAAGTCGAAGGACTTCCTCGGCAAGCGCTCGCTGTCGCGTTCGGATACCGCGAAGGAAGGCCGCAAGCAGTTCGTCGGCCTGCTGACCGAAGACGAACAGTTCGTGCTGCCGGAAGGCGCGCAGATCATCGCGAAGGACACGCAGGTGTCGGCCACCGATCCGACGCCGATGATCGGCCACGTGACGTCGAGCTACTACAGCCCGATCCTGAAGCGCTCGATCGCGCTCGCGGTGGTGAAGGGCGGCCTGAACAAGATGGGCGAGAGCGTCGTGATTCCGCTGGCCAACGGCAAGCGCATCACCGCGAAGATCTCGAGCCCGGTTTTCTACGATACCGAAGGGGTGCGTCAGCATGTGGAATGAAACGAGAAACCAGACGCAGGTGGCGGGCGCGGGCGGCGTGACGCTTGAATCGCCGTTCGTCGGCGCGGCCGACGTGCTGAAGCCGCACCAGGCGCGCGCTTCGAAGAAGTTCACGCTGCGCGAGCGGCCGTTCCTCGATCTCGTCAACGTGCGCGGCGAGTTGGGCGATCCGGCATTCGTCGCCGCGTTCGAGCGCGTGGTCGGCTGCCGGCCGCCCGCGGAGCCGAACACGGTGGCGCGCGGCGCCGAGTACGACGTGCTGTGGCTCGGCCCCGACGAATGGCTCGTGCGGTCGAACGGGCCGGTGCAGGCCGGCGTGCTCGAGGCGAAGCTGGCCGAGGCCGTGCAGGGCTTGTACGCGGCGGCCGTCGACGTCGGCAGCGGCTACACGGTCGTCGAGATCACCGGCGAACGCGTGCGCGACGTGATCGCGCGCGGCTGTCCGCTCGATCTGCATCCGCGCGTGTTCAAGCCGGGCCAGTGCGCGCAGTCGCACTACTTCAAGTCGCCGATCACGCTGATCCCGACCGGCGACGACACGTTCGAGATCGTCCTGCGCCGCAGCTTCGCCGACTATTTCGTGCGCATCATGCTCGACGCCGCGGCGCCGCTCGCATCATGAAGCCGTTCGACGAACCGTTCGTGGCGATCGACGCGCCGCGCCTGCGCGGGCGCGGCTGGAGCGTGTTCGTCGACGAACTGAAGGTGCCCGCGCGGATCGGCATCCATGCGCACGAACACGAGGCGCCGCAGCCGATCGTGATCGATGCGCGGCTCGGGTATCGCTGCGAGCCGAGCGAGCAGGGCGAGTGGATCGATTACGACGGCTACTGCGCGCGCGTCGCGTCGTTTCTGTCGCACAAGCCGCATACGCGGTTGCTGGAGACGCTCGTTGCGGATATCGCGGTGCTGTCGTTTCGCGAATGGCCGGCGCTGGAGTCGCTGACGCTGTCGGTGTACAAGCCGAAGATCCGGCCGGGGACGAAGCGCGTGGGTGTGTCGCTGGACTGGACGCGCGGGGATTACCTGCGGTGGACGGGGGCGGCGGGGCAGCTTTGATCAGAGGGGGCCGGATCAAGGCACGAGGGAGGTGATCCGGTGACGCCATGGGGCGGCGGCGCGAATGCGCCGCCGTACTCGTTTACAGTTCCTGAAATATGAGAAGAATGGGCTACCGCTGGCCTTTGGCGTTTTTGTTCCTGAAATATCGGAACAATTGGCGATATGGCACGGCCGGCGGTCAGTTCGGCTGCGTCAGTTGCGCTTCCCACTTCTTCAGGATGCGCACGCGTGCCTGACTGAAATCCACCCAACAGTTGAGCCAGGCGTCACTCGGAATCGTCTGCTGCGGATTGGCGGTCTTCACGTAGTCACAAGTATCGCCGGCAAAGGCGGCCCAACTCGTCTGCGATTTCGCGAGTCGGGCGGCAGCGTCGGGGTTGCGTTGGCGCAGCTTGCGAGCGAGCGACCGGTACGCGCTGTCCACTTGCTGCTGCTGCTGATCGAGCACGCAGCGCCGCACGGCTTCCATCGTCGGCCCTGCCTGTTCGCAGTCGACGACAGCGAAAGCCGATACAGGGCCGGCCGACAGCGCGACAATGGCGAACAGCCGGACCGCGCGGCGTCGGGCCGGGGCCGTGCGAACGGGGGGGCCCATTGCTTACTTCGCGTTGCGGTTCGCGGCCGGCGCCGCTGACGGATCGCTGACCGGCACCATGTGCGCCTTCGCGTTGTTCGCATCGTTCGCGGTATTCGCACTTTTCGCATCATCATCGGGTTCGAGCACGAACCGGAACGAATCGACCCGCTGCATCACTTTCGCCGCATACGCGCTGGATCCGCCGCTGTAGCTCCTCAACCCGGCCTGCACGTTGCCGCCGGCCGCTTTCACATAGCCCGACAGAATGCGCGAGCCGACCTCGACGTTCGCATTCGGCTCGGTCAGGTCCTTCACGTCGCGCAGCATGCCGCGGTGCGCGGACGGCACGACCTGCATCAATCCGGTCGCGCCATGCTGGCCGCGCGCCTTTTCCTGGAAGCGCGATTCGATCGAAATAATCGCGTAAACGAGTGCCGGCGGCAGCGAATATTTCGTCGCAGTGACGCTCACGATATCGGCGAGCTTCGCGGCCTTTTCTCTTGCGACGCCGAATTTCTTCGTCAGGTAGGACGTGATGCGGCGGTTTGCTTCGTTAGGCTGATCGTTGGTGCTCGCGAGCGGCGCGGACGCGGCAGCCGGCGCCGATGCCAGTGCGTCGGGCGCGGAAGCAGGCAAAGCGGGCGCCTGCTGCGCCGCGGCCTGTTGCGCAATGCCGAGCGAAAGCACGATCAGCCAGAAGAACCGTCGTCGCATGGTCGAGTGCGGGGAAATGGGAGGCGCATAGTATATCGACCAATCGCGGCGCGTGGTCGAGCGCCGGCTCGAATGAAAGCGACGTGTAGGCTTGTCACGTTCGCGATCATCGACGTGCCGATCGTTGCGCGGACACGCATCGGAGTCCGGACGCGCGCTAGTTGATGATCTCGCCGATGCCGGTTTCGATGCGGATTCTGAGCTGCTGGATGAACGCCGGATCGTACGGTTCCCAGCTATCGAGTTCGCCAACGATCTTCAAAGGCGATGTGCTTCGATACGATCGCGTCGGATTGCCCGGGAATTTCTTGTCCGTGACGTTCGGGTCGTTTTCGAATTCGCCGGTGGGTTCGACGATGTAGACCCGCGGCCGGCCATCGCCTTTGGCCATGTCCGCAGCCAGGCCGGCGCCTTTGGGCAGGGCCGTGAAATAAATGTGATTCATCACGACGTCATCCCGATAATTCGATCTGAAGCCTGCCGTCAGCAAGTCGCCGGTCCGCAGATCCGCTTTCGTGCCATGAAAAAACGGGCCGGTGTCCAGGGCAGCCATGGTTTCTCCTTCGAAAAATTTTGCGACGGCTGCTACGCGCGCCGCGCGCTCGCCACCCGCGCGATCGCGCCGATCGCATCGCTGACGAGCACCGCGAGCAAGCCGACGATCACGCCGCCTTGCAGCACGAACGCGGTGTTCGACGTCTGCAGGCCCGCGATGATCACGTCGCCGAGCCCGCGCGCGGCGACCGTCGAGCCGATCGTCGCGGTGCCGAGATTGATCACGACCGCGAGGCGGATGCCGTTGACGATCACCGGGAACGCGAGCGGCAGCTCGACGGACACCAGCTGCTGCCAGCCGCTCATCCCCATCCCGCGCGCGGCGTCGACGACGTCGCGCGGCACGTCCTCGATCCCCGCGATCGTGCTTTCGAAAACCGGCAGGAGCCCGTACAAAACGAGCGCGATCAGCACGGGTTTCAGGCCGAAGCCGACTGCCGGCACGGCCAGCGCGAGCACGGCGACCGGCGGGAAGGTCTGGCCGATATCGACGACGCTGCGCGCGACCGGCAGGAAATCCGCACCGAACGGCCGCGTGACCGCGATGCCGGCCGCGACCGCGACGATCGTGCCGATCAGGCTCGACAGCGCGACCGTGCCGAGATGCGCGAGCGTGAGATCGAGCAGGCTCGCGCGATCGTAGATCACCGGCGCGCCGTTGTCCGCGAACGGCGCGAACAGACCCTGCAGCCACACGGGGCGCAACAGCAGCACAAGCAGCAGCGCGAGCGCGGCCGCGCGGGCGACGTACGCGGGAAGCGACGACCGCTTGGGGCCCATGCTGCCGCGCGTCGTCATGCGGGCTGCCTCGCGTGTGAACGGATCGCGTCGAGCGTGATGCGGCGGGGGCCGTGTGCGTGGCGGTAGCCGTCGGCCGTATCGTCGACGGGCAGCGCATCGACGCCGCGCCACAACAATTCGGACACCGCATCGCGCAGCGTGCGCGTCGCCGCGATCGGTTCGCCGTCGGCGTGGCCGGCTTCGGCCACGGCGTCGATCGGCGTGAGCGCGAGCAGGCGCAGCGGCCGATCGACGCCCGCGACGAGCTGTTCGACGACACCCGCCGCCGGCTTGCCGAGAATCTCGGCCGGCGACGCGACCTGCAGCAGCCGGCCGCCGTCCATCACCGCGATCGTGTCGCCGAGCTTCAGCGCTTCCTCGATATCGTGCGTGACGATCACGACCGTGATGCCGAGGCGGCGCTGCAGCGCGAACAGATCGTCCTGCGCCTTGTTGCGGATGATCGGATCGAGCGCGCCGAATGGTTCGTCCATCAGCAGCATCGCAGGCTCGGCCGCAAGGGCGCGCGCAACGCCGACGCGCTGCTGCTGGCCGCCCGACAGTTCGTGCGGGAGCTTGCCCGCGAATTCGGCCGGCGCGAGATGGAACAGGTCGAGCAGTTCGTTCACGCGGGCGTCGATGCGCTCCGCCGGCCAGCCGAGCAGGCGCGGCACGGTCGCGATGTTGCGCGCGACGCTCCAGTGCGGAAACAGCCCGTGCCCCTGGATCGCATAGCCGATGCCGCGGCGTAGTTGCTCGGGTGCGACGGTCGCCGTATCGACGCCGTCGATGCGAATCGTGCCGCTGGTCGGCGCGATCAGCCGGTTGATCATGCGCAAGAGCGTCGACTTGCCGCTGCCCGATGCGCCGACGAGCGCGGTGATCGTGCCGCGTTGCATCGTCAGCGATACGTCGTCGACGGCGATCGCGTCGCCGAAGCGTTTGCCGACTCGTTCGATCTCGATCATCCTGCACGCCCCTTCGCGAGCGACGTCGCGGCTTCGAACACGACCGCGGCCGCCAGTGCGAGCGCGATCGTCGGGATCGCGCCGAGCAGCACGAGATCGGCGGCCGATTGCCCGATCCCCTGGAAGATGAAGGTGCCGAACCCGCCGCCGCCGATCAGCGCGGCCACCGCGGTCAGCCCGATGTTCTGCACGAGCACGATGCGCACGCCGCTCAGGATCACCGGCAGCGCGAGCACGAGATCGACGCGCAGCAGCCGCTGCGCACGCGTCATGCCCATCGCGCGCGCGGCTTCGGTCACGTGCGGCGGCACCTGTTCGAGCCCGACCACGACGCTCGATGCGATCGGCAGCAGCGAGTAGAGGAACAGCGCAAGCACGGCCGGCGCGACCCCGATGCCGCGGATGCCGAGCGCGGCCGCGAGCGGCACGTGCGCGGCGAGCAGGCCGAGCGGCGCCATCATCAGCCCGTACATCGCGATGCTGGGGATCGTCTGCACGATATTGAGCGCGGGCATCGCGACGGTGCGCACCGTCGCGATGCGCGCGCAGGCGATGCCGAGCGGCACGCCCGCGACGAGCGCGGCGGCGACCGAGCCGCCCGCGAGCGACACGTGACGGATCGCTTCGCGCCAGAAATCGTCGCTGCGCACCGCGTATTCGCGCATCACGGAGAGGCCGTCCCACCCGCCGCTCGCAAGCGGCACCGAAACCGCTGCTATCGCGACGGCGAGCGCGGCGAGGCGCCGCCACGGGCCGAACGCGAGGCGCGCGAGCGCGTCGGCGATCAGCACGGCCCATGCGAACAGCAGCAGCCAGACGCCGGCGTCGGGCGACACGCGGGCCAGCATGTCGTCGGGTGCGACGACATGCGCCGCGGCCGCGCCGACCGCATACGCGAGCGTCGCGAGCCCCGTACAGCCGGCCGCGAGCCGCCACGCGGGACGGCTCGCCGTCATCACCCACAGCGCGCCGACGGTCCACAGCGCGGCGAGCACGGCGCCCTGCATCGGCGGCAACGCGGCGAACACCGACAGCCCGGTGCCGGCCGCGATCCGGTTCGGCCGCAGCACCGCGAACGACAGCCCGAACACCGCGACGATCGTCAGCATGCCGATCAGGATGCCGATCTTGTCGAGCGTGACGCGCCGCGCGGACGCTGCCGCGCGCGCCGTCATTTCACGAAACCCTTCGCTTTCAGGTAGCTTTTCGCGACGCCGGCCGCCGGCTCGCCGTTGAGCTGGATGCGGGCGTTCAGCGATTGCAGCGTTTTCAGGTCGAGGCTCGCGAACACGGGCTTCAGCAAGTCGGCGATCTGCGGATGCGCTTTCAGCGCGGCTTCGCGGATCACCGGCGCCGGCGCGTAGACGGGCTGCACGTGCTTGTCGTCGTCGAGCACCGCGAGGCCGCTCGACGCGATGCCGCCGTCGGTGCCGTAGACCATCGCCGCGTTCACGCCGTCGGTCTGGTTCGCGGCGGCCTTGATCGTCGCGGCCGTGTCGCCGCCGGACAGCACGACGAGCTGCTCGGGCTTCAGCTTGAAGCCGTACGCTTTCTCGAACGACGGCAGCGCGGACGCGCTGTTCACGAATTCGGCCGAGGCCGCGAGCTTCACCTTGCCGCCGCTGGCCACCCACTTGCCGAAGTCGGAGAAGGTCCTCAGGTGCTGCGACTGCGCGACGGGCGCGAGCAGCGCGACGCCCCACGTGTTGTTCGCGGGCGCCGGTGCGAGCCACACGAGATGGTTCGCCGCGTAGTCGAGTTGCTTCGCGGTGTCGTAGCCTTGGCTCGCGTTCTTCCACACCGGATCGTCGGCCTTGTTGAAGAAGAACGCGGCGTTGCCCGTGTATTCGGGGTAGACGTCGATCTCGCCGCTCGTGAGCGCCTTGCGCACGATCGGCGTCGTGCCGAGCGCGATCTTTTCTGTGACGGGAATGCCGTGGGCCTTCAGCACCTGTGAAATGAGGTTGCCGAGCAGGTTGCCTTCGGTGTCGATCTTCGACGACACCACGACGGGCGTGTCGGCGTGCGCGCCAGGCGCCACGATCGCGGCGGCGAACGCGAGGCCCAGGATCCGGGCGGGCAGGGCGAGCTTCATCGGGGCCAATCTCCAGGAGGGGGCGTACGCCGAAAGTTACTTGACTGAGCGGGCTTTGGCAAACCGCGTGCGGCGGCGTGTCCACAGCCGATGTGAGGATAACCCGCAACCGCCGTACGGGCTTGTTACACTGGAATTCACTCCCGCCTGCGGACATTTGCCGACATGAAGCCCGAGCTGCTGGTCCTCATCGCATTGCGCGGCGACGCGCATCGCGAGATCGTCGCGTCGTTCGACGTGCGTTATGCCCCGACCCCCGACGCGCGCGAACGCGCGATCGCCGAACACGGCAGCACGATTCGCGCGGTGCTGACCAACGGCAGCACGGGGCTGACCGCCGCCGAGATCGACCGGCTGCCGCAGCTCACGTTCGTCAGCGCGCTCGGCGCGGGCTACGAGCACATCGACGTCGCGCACGCGAAGGCGCGCGGCATTGTCGTAGTCACGGGCGCCGGCACCAACGACGATTGCGTCGCCGATCACGCGTTCGCGCTGCTGCTCGCGGCGGTGCGCAACGTCGTGCAGCTCGATGCGAAGACCCGCGCGGGCGTGTGGCGCGACGGGCTGTCGATGCCGCCGAACGTGTCGGGCAAGAAGCTCGGCATCGTCGGGCTCGGCAAGATCGGCGAGAAATGCGCGCGTCGCGCGGTCGGCTTCGACATCGAGATCGGTTATCACAACCGGTCGGAGAAGCCCGTGCCGTACCGCTATTTCGACCGGGTCGACGCGCTCGCGCAGTGGGCCGATTTCCTGATCGTCGCGACGCCGGGCGGCGCGCTCACGCGGCATCTGATCGATCGGACCGTGCTCGACGCACTCGGCCCCGGCGGTTTTCTCGTCAACGTGTCGCGCGGCAGCGTTGTCGATACCGCTGCTTTGGCGGACGCGCTGCGCGAGCGGCGCATCGCGGGCGCGGGGCTCGACGTGTACGAAGGCGAACCCGAGCCGCCGCGCGCGCTGTCGGATCTCGACAGCGTCGTGCTGACGCCGCACATGGGCGGCTGGTCGCCCGAGGCGCTCGATCGTTCGGTGCGGCAGTTTCTCGACAACGCGGCGCGGCACTTCGCGGGGCAGCCGGTGTTGACGCCGGTGTGAGGAACGGGCGGCGGCGTTGAATCAGTCCGCCTGTTTGCAGCATTCCCGGTAGAAATCCGGCCGATTCGCCGGCTTGTCGGCATCGACGTCGATCCAGCCGAACGGATTGTGTTCGCCGCTCAGCACGATTTCGCGACGATCGGCCTGACACTCCTTTCATCTAGCGATCCCCCGCCCGCATCGACGGGCATGCGGGCGGGGGACGCGGCGCCGTTACGCCGGCAGACGGCGCACGATTACGCGCCCGTCGACGGCGACGCCAGCGGCACCGTCACCGACGTGCCGGCCGGATCGAGCGTCAGCCCGGTGCCCGGCGTCGGCCGCAACGTCGCTTCATAGTCGCTGGAGAGGACGACGAGTCCCAGCCGGTGGCCTGCTTCCAACTGGTAGTCGCGCGGCATGAACGTCAGCTTCAGGTCGTACGGCATGCCGGGCAGCACCGGTTGCGACACCCACTCGGACAACCGGTTGCGCGGGTCCGTCCATGCGCGCGTGACGATCGTCGCCGTGCCGTCCGGCGCACGGTCGACCAGTAGCGCCGTCACGTTCGCGACGCCCGTGAAGGTCAGCCTGACGCGCGCGGTCGCGGTGCCGGACAGGCGTGCCGCGGCCGTCAGCGGTGCGGTCTCGAAGCGGCTGCGGTTTTCGCCGGTCGGCGTGTTCGCCAGCGTGAGCGCGGGAATGCGCGCATCGTCGGTGAAGCGCGCGAGCGGGCCGCCGCTCGGCAATCGCAGCAGCGTGCCGGTGCTCGCGCCGTCGCCGCCGGCGAAGTACGTGACCGGCGTCGCGTGGCGCGCGGCCCAGTCGGCTTCCTTCAGCAGCGTGCCGTCCGCCTGCGCGACCACCGCGCGCGGATCCTGCTCGACGCCGTTGTCATAGCCGATCAGGTAGCGCGTGAACCACCGGTTCACCTCCGCCGTCCACGCGTCGGCCATCGCCGGCACGCGGGTCGGATCGGTGTGCTTCAGGCGATGCAGCCACAGCTGGGTCGGCACGCCCTGACGTCGCATCGCCAGATACCACGACGTCGACTGGTCGACGCGCACGTTGTCGTCGGTGAGCCCCTGCGCGACGAGCGCCGGCGCGACCGCGAACGCGGTCGGAATGTCGCGCGCGGCCCAGAACGGCGAATAGTCGCCGGTCTTGCGGTCTTCCTGCTGCAGCGCTTCGTCGATCAGGTGCGTGCAACGCTCCGGATGCGCGTTCGTCAGCAGCGCCTTGATGTACACGTCGACATCCTCGCCCTGATAGCCTTCCGGCGCGCGCACGAGGCCGCCCGAGCGGTAGTAGCCGTACATGTTCGACAGCCCCGCGATCGGCACGATCGCGTCGAGCCCGCGCGTGCGCAGGCTCGCGACCATCTTCGGCAGCGTGCCGTCGTACGACACGCCGTACATGCCGACGTGGCCGGTCGACCAGTTCGCGACGACCGTCTTGCCGTTCGCGTCCTTCGCGGTCGCGTCGCGGCCGAGCCAGCGGATCACCGACGCCATCGCGACCGATTCGTCGCGCGTCAGGATCGTCGGGCAGCCATCCGAGCCGGCGGTGCCGAGCGAATCCGCATAGACGATCGTGAAGCCGCGCGGCACGAAGTAGCTCTCGATCCATGAACGGCCGGCGGCGGCCGCCTCGAGCTGCTGCAGCATCCGGGTTTGCGGTGCGGCGGCGAGGATGCGCGTGGATGCCGATGCCGCGGCGCCGGCGGTCGAGGCCGGATGCGGCGTGCCGTCGAGTTCGACGTCGACGTCGTGGTTCGGGCTGTCGGCGAGCCCCGCGTAATACGGGCTCGCGAGCACGATGACGGGCGTGCGCGCGCCGTTCGCCGTTTCGGACGGCCGCACGATGCGCACGTGGATGCGGTCGCGCGTGCCGTCGCCGTCGGAATCGACCGGCGTGTCGACCCACGCGTTCTCTTCGATCGTGCCGCCGGACAGCGACGGCTGCACCTGGCCGTTGCTGATCACCGGCTTGTAGCGGCCGCCGCTCGCCGGATTCGCGTAAGGCACGCCGGACGGCGAAAAGCGCGACGCGAGCGATTGCGTATTGGACTGATCGGCCGCGGCGGCGGCCCCCGCCTGTTGGCCCTGCGCGAGCGCTGACACGCCCGCCACGCTGCCGCCGTCGTCGCCGCCGCACGCGGCGAGCGTCGCGGCCGCCACGAGCGCGGGCAGCCATGCGCGCCGTACTCCGGTTCGATGAATGTTCATGGAATCGACCTCGTCTCTTGTGTTTGTCTGGAACCGGCCGGCTCGCGATACGCCCCCTGCGGCCTGGCCGGGTGCTGCGTCGGATGAAGCGGAACTGCACCATCAAAAACGGCGGACGAGATGGATAAGGATCTCGCCCGGTGCCGGCGTGCGTCGGGCGGCGCGCATCCGGCCGGCGTCGAGGCGAGCGCATCGCCCCGAACGGGAATCGTCAGTGCGGCGGTTCGCTACGAATACAGGAGTGCGAATCAAATGCGGGCATGCCCTGGCTTCCTTCAGGTTTCGGATGAAACGGAACGGCACGATGCGATGAGGCGGGAGTGTTGCGAACGACGGTGCTGCAACGGCAGGAAAGCGCGACGCGAATCGGCACGCTGGCCGGATTGCTTTCCGGAAGCTTGCGCAAAAGTTATCTCAGTGAAATGTCCGTGTCAAACTTTTTTAGCTTGAATCAAACAAAGTTTCGGTGAGGGTGCGGCATGCGCGCTTAACTTCCCGGCAATCCGTCCGTAAACAGGGAAAAACAGGCTGAAAACGAGAGAGAAAGAGGGCAATGACGATACCGGTTACGGCGGCGGGCGGCCTTACGCTCGCGCAAATGGCGCAGGCGGCGCTCGCCGGGCGCGAGACACCGGACACGACGGCGTCCGGCGCGCAGCAAGACACGCCGATCAGCGTCCGGGCAATCGATCCGGACGCGCTGCAGGCGGCGATGACGAAACAGTTGTCGATGGTGGGCGATTTGACGATGAAGCTGCGCGGCGTGACCGATATGCTCGCGACGAGCCTGCAGGACATCGTCGCGAAGCGGCCGGACTTGGCCGATGCGCCGTTCGACTTCATGACCGACGACGGCCGGATCAAGGTCGTGTCGAAGACGATGACGGACAGCGATCGCGCGTGGATCGAGTCGACGCTGAATTCGAACGCCGGCCTCGTGCTCGCGACGCGCGATTTTCACGAGCAGGCCGTCGATATCGCCGCGCAAGGCGCGGCCGTGCGCGGCGACGCATTCACGGACAGCGATCGCGCGGCGGCGAGCCAGGGCGCCGACGCACGCTTTCACTTCATGAGCCTGCTCAACCGGTCGGTCGCGGACAACCCGCCGCCCGTGCCGCCCGGCGGGCACTTCACCACGCAGGACGGCACGACGCTGACGATCGAGCCGTCGGCCGGCACGGTGCGCGGCACGCTCGCGCTGCTGAGCACCGCGCGCCAGTTGTCGTCGGGGGCGGCGATTTTCGTCGACGCATCCGGCAACACGTCCTACGGCATGCGTATGGAACTCGTCAACGTCGGCTTCGACGTGCTCGCCGGCTACACGCCCGACGGCGGCAGCAGCGTCGGTTTCCACGAGACCGCGTAACGCCGCGCCAATGGCCTCTACTCGTCGCGCAGCGCCTCGGCCGGCCGCACCCGCGCGGCGCGCCAGCTCGGGTACAGCGTCGCGACGCACGACATCAGGAACGCGGCCGACGCAATCTCGATCACGTCGAGCGCCGACAGCTTCGACGGCAGCGCGCTGAGGAAATACACGGACGGCGTCAGGAAGCGGATGCCGAGCAACTGTTCGACCGCCGGCAGCACCACCGGGATGCTCACCGCGATCGC
The DNA here is from genome assembly GCF_017815075.1 of Burkholderia sp. AcTa6-5. NCBI lineage: Bacteria > Pseudomonadati > Pseudomonadota > Betaproteobacteria > Burkholderiales > Burkholderiaceae > Burkholderia > Burkholderia sp. AcTa6-5. The sequence continues at coordinate 71,712 of NZ_JAGIQE010000029.1, forward strand.
GCAGCCGAGCGCGACGCCCGCCAGCGTGCCGGCGAGGCCGATCGTCATTCCCTGGATCGCGAAGATCTTCATGATCGCGCGGGGCGGCGCGCCGAGCGTGCGCAGGATCGCGATGTCGCCCTGCTTCTGCGTGACCGTCATCACGAGCGACGACACGAGGTTGAACGCGGCGACCGCGACGATCAGCATCAGGATCAGCGACAGCATCCGCTTCTGCAGCCGCTCGGCTTCGAACCACGTGCGGTTCTGCCGCGTCCAGTCGCGGATATACAGGTTGCCCGACAGCGTGCGCGACAGCGCCAGCGCGATCTCCGGCGCGCGCTGCAGATCGTCGACGCGCAGCCGGATGCCGGTCGGCGCGCGCACGTTGGCCAGTTGCTGCGCGTCGCGGATGTGGATGTACGCGAGTGCGCTGTCGTATTGGTAGTGCCCGGACTCGAACGTGCCGACCACGTTGAACTGGCGGAACCGCGGCAGCGCGTCGCCCAGGCGCGCGGTGTTGCCGGGCGCGAAGAACGTGATGCGGTCGCCGATCTTCACGTGCAGCGCGTCGGCGAGCGCCGCGCCGAGCACGATGCCCATCTCGCCCGGTACGAGCGCGTCGAGGCGGCCCGTCTTCAGCTTGCGCGCGATCTCGGACACGCGCGGCTCGAGCACGGGATCGATGCCGCGCAGCGCGACGCCGGTCACGTTGCCCGCGTTCGTCAGCAGCGCCTGCGCGTCGACATAGGGCGCGACCGCGCGCACCGCAGCATTCTGTAACGATTCGTGCGCGGTGAGCCGCCAGTCGGGCATCGCGCCGGACGGCGAGAAGATTTCCACATGCGCGAGCACCGACAGCATCCGGTCGCGCACCTCGGTGCGAAAGCCGTTCATCACCGACAGCACGACGATCAGCGCGGCCACGCCGAGCGCGATGCCGGCCATCGCGGCGCCGGCGATGAACGACACGAAGCCGTCGCCGGCCGAGCGCCGGCCGCCGCGCGCGTAGCGCAGCCCGATCTGCCATTCGAACGGGAGTTTCAAGCGGTTTCCTTTCGTTTCGATTCGATCCTGCCGAGCCGCGCATTCTAGCGAACGCGGCGCGGCCGCGTGCGGAGGCCGGACGGCGGCGGCCCGCCATCCGCCCGATGCCCGCCCGACCGGCCGGTCACCGGCGGGCGTTGCGCGCCGGCACACCGCTGTTTCCATCGTTTCGGGTCTGATCGATAATGGCGCCCAGCATCCGGTCGAAGATACCAAATCATCACGGCGCAACCGGGCCGCGCCGTCACAGACCCATAACGATTCGGGGAAGGTTGCCGCTTGGGCAGCATGTCCTTGACAAGGAAATAACAAAATGGATTTGCTGCGTTTCCTGCTGCTCCTGCCGATTCGCGCGGCGGGCTTCGTCTGGTGGCTGCTCGGCTGCGCGCTGCGGCCGCTGGTCGGCGACGTGTCGTGGACGGCGCCCGCATGGATGGGCGTCACCGCCGCGGCCGTGCGCCGCCGCCCGTGGCATGCCGGCGGCATCGTGCTGCTCGCGGCCGCGCTCGGTTACGGCGGCTACTGGTTCAAGCACCGCCCGAAGCCGCCGGAGCCCGAAACCGTCGGCTTCACCGTGAAGGCGCCGGCGATCACGACCTACGAGGTCGACGATGCCGACAAGCCGAAGATCACCGTGCATCCGCTGGAAGTGGCGTTCTCGCGATCGGCCGCGCCGATCGAACAGGTCGGCAAGCCGGCCGGCGACGGCATCGAGATGACACCCGCGCTGAAGGGCGTGTGGGAGTGGGCCGACGACAAGACGCTGCGCTTCACGCCGGCGGCCGACTGGCCGGTCGGCGCGCACGTCGAGGTGCGCTTCGCCGTGCATCGCGTGTTCGCGCCGCAGGCGACGATGCGCGACGATCGTTTCGCGTTCGACGTGCCGGCGTTCGCCGCGACGTTCGGCGACAACCAGTTCTACCAGAACCCCGACAATCCGGCGGAGAAGCAGGCGCTGCTGCAGTTGCGCTTCAACTACCCGGTCGATCCGGCCGAGTTCGAGAAGCGCATCGGCCTCGCGCTGGTCGGCCGCGACGGCAAGACCGTGTCGCCGCTGCGCTATACGGTCAACTACGACAAGATGAAGACGAGCGCGTGGGTCTACTCGCAGCCGCTCGACATTCCGCGCGATCCGCTGGCAGTGCGGCTCGACGTCGACAAGGGCGTGAAGAGCGCGCGAGGCGGCAACGGCACGCCGGATGTGCTGCACGCGTCGGTCGACGTGCCGGGGCTGTACAGCCTGTCGATCGGCAATATCGCGCCGACGCTGGTCGACAACGAGCGTTACGAGCCGGAGCAGGTGCTCGTCGCCGAAGCGTCCGACGGCGTGCGCAGCGCGGAGCTGGCCGCGCGCGCGAAGGCGTGGGTGTTGCCGAAGCGCAAGCCGGGCGTCGATCAGTCGGACGACGATCCGCCGTACGAATGGAACCTGGCCGACGTCAGCGACGCGGTGCTGAAGCAGTCGAAGCCGCTGCCGCTCGAAGCGGTGCCCACCGAGAACGACTACGCGACGCTGCAAAGCTTCAAGTATCACGCGACGCCGGGCGATCGTATCGTCGTGCGAATCGAGGGCAACCTTAAATCGGCCGGCGGTTACCTGCTCGCCGAGGCGGCGACGACCGCGTTCACGGTGCCCGACTATCCGAAGCTGCTGCGCTTCATGGCCGATGGCTCGCTGCTGTCGATGAGCGGCAGCAAGCGGCTGTCGGTCGTGTCGCGCAACCTGCCGGGGATGAAGGTCGAGATCGGCCGCGTGCTGCCCGACCAGATCCAGCATCTCGTGAGCTTCAACAACGGCACGTACGCGCGGCCCGAACTGTCGTATTCGTTCAGCGAGGATCACATCGTCGAGCGTTTCGTGCAGACTCGCGCGTTCCCGGCCGGCGACCCGGGCCGCGCCCATTACGAAGGCGTCGACCTCGGCCAGTATCTGAAGGACGGCAAGCGCGGCGTGTTCCTGCTGCACCTGTCGAAGTACGATCCGGCGGCCGAGAAGAAGAAGGCCGACGATGCGAAGGATGGCGACGCGGCGTCCGATGACGGCAGCCACGATCAGTCCGACAACGCCGATTCGGGCGACAGCAGCGGCAACGGCGACGACGGCGACAACGCACTCGGCGACACGCGGCTGATCGTCGTGACCGATCTCGGGATGCTGGTCAAGAAGGCGCTGGATGGCAGCCAGGACGTGTTCATCCAGTCGATCCGCTCGGGCAAGCCGGTTGCGGGCGCAACCGTATCGGTACTCGCGGTGAACGGCCAGGCGCTGTTCACGCAGACCACCAGCGCCGACGGCGTCGTGCATTTCCCGGCATTCAAGGGGCTCGACCGCGAGAAGCGTCCGCAGCTCTACGTCGTGAAGAAGGACACCGACCTGTCGTTCCTGCCGGTGGCCGGCCGCGACCGCCAGCTCGACTTCTCGCGCTTCGACGTCGACGGCGAACGCAACGCGACGGGCCAGGGGCAATTGTCCGCGTACCTGTTCTCGGATCGCGGGCTGTACCGGCCCGGCGATCCATTCCATATCGGCCTGATCGTGCGTGCGGCCAACTGGGCGCGCAGCCCGGCCGGCGTGCCGCTGCAGGCGGAGATCGTCGACCCGCGCGGGATGACCGTCGAGCGCAAGCCGGTGACCGTCGACGCGACCGGTTTCACCGAGATCGGCTACACGACCGCCGAAACGGCGCCGACCGGTACGTGGACGGTCAACCTGTACATCGTGAAGGACGGCCAGCCGGGCGCCGAGCCGATCGGCAGCACGACGGTGCAGGTGAAGGAATTCCTGCCCGACCGGATGAAGGTCGACGCGAAGCTGTCGCAGCAGGTCGTCGAAGGGTGGGTGAAGCCGAAGGGGCTGAAGGGCATCGTCGATGCGCAGAACCTGTTCGGCACGCCGGCCGAGAAACGCCGCGTCGCGGCGACGCTGACGCTGCGCCCCGTGTGGCCGTCGTTCCGCAGCTGGCAGGGGTATCACTTCTTCGACGCACGCCGCGCGAAGGAGGGCTACACGACCGCGCTGCAGGACGGCACGACCGACGACAAGGGTCATGCCGAATTCGATCTCGATCTCGACAAGTACGCGGACGCGACCTACCAGCTCTACTTCCAGGCGAAGGCATATGAAGCGGAAGGCGGCCGCAACGTCGCCGCGAACGCGCAGACGCTCGTGTCGAACAACGACTGGTTCGTCGGCTACAAGTCGGTCGACGATCTCGGCTACGTGAAGCGCGGCAGCCCGCGCACGGTGCGGCTCGTCGCGATCGATCCGGGCGCGAAGGCGATCGACGTGAAGGACCTGCGCGCGCAGCTCGTCGAGCAGCGTTACGTGTCGGTGCTGACGAAGCAGGATTCCGGCGCGTACAAATACGATTCGCGGCTGAAGGAAGTGCCGGTCGACGAGAAGCCGCTGTCGATTCCGGCAGCCGGGCTCGACTACGCGCTGCGCACCGACAAGCCGGGCAGCTATGCGCTCGTGATCCGCCGCGCCGATGGCGCCGCGGTGAACCGGATCGAGTATTCGGTCACGGGCGCCGCGAACGTCACGCGTTCGCTCGACCGCAACGCGGAGCTTCAGGTAAGCCTCGCGAAGCACGACTTCAAGCCGGGCGAACAGGTGGAAATCGCGATCCGCGCGCCTTACGCGGGCAGCGGCCTGATCACGATCGAGCGCGACAAGGTGTATGCACATGCGTGGTTCCATGCGGACACGACGAGCTCGATTCAGCACATCACGGTGCCGGCCGGCTTCGAAGGCAACGGCTACATCAACGTCCAATACATTCGCGATCCGGCGTCGGACGAGATCTTCATGAGCCCGCTGAGCTACGGCGTCGTGCCGTTCTCGGTGAACCTCGATGCGCGCCGCAACGCGGTGAGCGTCGATGCGCCGGCGCTCGTGAAACCGGGCGATACCGTCAACTTCACCGTGCATTCGGCGAAGCCCGCGAAGGTCGTGGTGTTCGCGGTCGACGAGGGCATCCTGCAGGTCGCGCGCTACAAGCTCGGCGATCCGCTGAAGTTCTTCTTCCGCAAGCGGATGCTCGAAGTCGGCACGTCGCAGATCCTCGACCTGATCCTGCCGGACTTCGAGAAGCTGATGGCGATGGCCGCGCCCGGCGGCGACGCCGACGATGCGATCGGCCGCCAGTTGAACCCGTTCAAGCGCAAGCGCGACAAGCCGGTCGTCTACTGGTCGGGGATCGTCGACGTGAACGGCGACACGCGCCTGAGCTACACGGTGCCCGACTACTTCAACGGAAAGCTGCGCGTGATGGCCGTGTCGGTGTCGCCGGATCTCGTCGGCACGTTCGAAGGCGCGACGACGGTGCGCGGCGATTTCGTGCTGTCGCCGAACGTGCCGACGACGCTCGCGCCGGGCGACGAGGCCGACGTCAGCGTCGGTGTCGCGAACAACCTGACGGGCGTCGGCAACCAGCCGGTGCCGGTCGCGGTCACGCTGAAGACGGGCCCGCAGTTGCAGGTGATCGGGCCGGCGACGCAGAACGTCGCGCTCGCGCCGCAGCACGAAGGCGTCGCGCTGTTCCGCGTGAAGGCGACCGATACGCTCGGCTCCGGCGCGCTGTCGTTCGGCGCGCGCTACGGCGCGAAGGGTGCGCAGCAGCGTGTCGACGTGTCGGTGCGGCCGGCCGCCGCGTTCCGCACGCAGCTCGACATCGCGCGGCTCGACCCGGGCAAGAAGACGGGCGTGCCGAACCTGCGGTCGATGTACGACGCGTATGCGTCGCGCGACGCGAGTATTTCCACCGCGCCGCTGGTGCTGACCGAAGGGTTGTCGTCGTATCTCGTCAACTTCGAGCATTCCTGCAGCGAGCAGATGGTGAGCGCGGCCGTGCCGCGCGTGTTCGCGGCGAAATGGCTGTCGGTGCGCGCGCTGACGAGCGCGATGCATGCGCCGGAAGCCGGCGCCGACACGGCGAACGCGAGCGCGATCGCGCAGTTCCTCGGCGTGTTGCGCGGCCGGCAGAACGCGCAGGGCGGCTTCGGCTTGTGGAGCGCGACGCCCGATGCCGATCCGTTCGTGTCCGCGTATGCGATGCACGTGCTGCTGGATGCGCGCGAGCGCGGCATCGCGGTGCCGAAGGACATGCTCGACGCGGGCAACGCGTATTTGCAGCGGCTCGCCGCGAACGATTCGCTCGGCTCGCTCGACCTGTTGCGGCAGCGCGCGTACGCGGTGTACCTGCTGACGCGCCAGGGCAACGTGACGACCAACAGCCTCGCGGCCGTGCAGAAGCGGCTGCAGGCGGCCTATCCGAACGACTGGAACAACGATCTCGCGGCCGCGTGGCTCGCCGCGTCGTATCAGTTGCTGAAGCAGGACAAGGAGGCCGCCGCGCTGATTGCCGGCCCGCAGGCGTTGCTCGAACGCAAGCGCGCGTCCGACGGCGGTGACGCGGCCGGCTACTACATCGACCCGCTGACGCGCGATGCGAGCGTGCTGTACCTGCTCGCGAAGCACTTCCCGGAGCGCGTGCGCAAGCTGTCGCCGCGCGCGATGGACAACCTCGCCGCGCCGCTCGTCGACAACCGCTACAACACGCTGTCGTCGGCGATGACGATTCTCGCGCTCGACGCGTATGCGGCGTCGAACGCGGGCCAGCTCGACCGGCTCGCCATCAACGAGGTGCGCGCGGGCGCAGCGCCGAAGGACGTGTCGTCGATTCAGGCGAACCTCGTGCGATCGGGCACGTGGGCGGCCGGCGCGTCGCGCGTCGACTTCGTGAACGGCAGCGCGCTGCCGGCGTGGTGGGTCGCGAGCCAGTCGGGCTACGACCGCGGCACGTCGACGAAGGCGATCAGGAACGGGCTGGAGATCGTGCGCGACTACACGGATACCGACGGCAAGCCGCTCGCGAGGATCGCGCTCGGCCAGGAGATCGACGTACACCTGAAGATTCGCGCGACAGGTTCGGCGAACGTCGGCAACGTCGCGATCGTCGATCTGCTGCCGGGCGGCTTCGATCCGGTGATCGCGCCGCCGCCGGTGACCGATACGCAGGACGGCAACGGCGACGGCAGTGCGTCGGCGCCGGTGGCCGATGCACCGTGGCATTCGCCGATCGGCGTGAAGGGCTCGACGTGGCAGCCGCAGTTCGCCGATATCCGCGAGGATCGCGTGGTGATCTACGGCACCGCGACGACCGACGTGCGCGAGTTCGTCTACCGGATCAAGGCGAGCAACGCGGGCCGCTTCATTGCACCGCCCGCTTACGGCGAATCGATGTACGACCGCCGCGTGCAGGCGCAGGCGCCGGGCGGCACGGCGCTGACGGTGGAGCGCGTGCGATGACGGGGCGGTTTCATCCGCGTCGCAGGTCGCGCACGTCGCCAGGAGCGGCCGCGCGTGGCTGACGCATCCGTGCTCCGGCGCGCGCTGCACGGCGCCGGCCGCTGGCTGCATCGCTGGCAGAACTGGCTCGTCGGCGCGCTGCTCGTGTTCGGCGTGCTGGCCGCGTGCCGGTTGTGGCCGCATCCGCCGCTGCGCGACTGGAAACCGTCGTCGGTCGCGGTGACGGACGCTCAAGGCCGGCTGCTGCGCCTGACGCTCGCGAAGGACGACCGCTACCGGCTGTGGGTGCCGCTCGACCGGATGTCGCCGCAGCTCGTCGAAGCGGTGATGCTGCACGAGGACCGCTGGTTCCGGTGGCATCCGGGTTTCAATCCGTACGGGCTCGCGCGCGGTGCGTGGATCACGTACGTGCGCGGCGGCAATCCGCAAGGCGGCTCCACGCTGACGATGCAGCTCGCGCGCTCGCTGTGGAAGCTGAACACGCGCACGCCGGCCGGCAAGCTCGAGCAGGTTGCCCGCGCGGTGCAGCTCGAACTGTTCTACTCGAAGCGGCAGATTCTCGAAGCGTATCTGAACGACGCGCCGTACGGCCGCAACGTCGAAGGCGCGGGCACCGCGAGCGTCGTCTATTTCGACCGGATGCCGGACGCGCTGACGTTGCCCGAAGCGCTCGCGCTCGCGGTGATTCCGCAGGACCCGGCGCGACGCGTGCGCGGCGGGCAGGACGAGATCAACCGTGCGCTGGCCGCGTCGCGCAATCGGCTCTATGCGCGCTGGCTGACGAAGCACCCGGGCGATGCGTCGCTCAAGCCGTTGTTCGCGTTGCCGCTCGCGATGCGGCCGCTGTCCGCGCTGCCGTTCGACGCGCCGCATGCGGTCGACCAGGCGCTGGCCGCGCGCAGCGCGTGGCGTACGACGTCGAGCGGCGCGGCGGACGATGGCAACCGCGACGGCGATGGCGGCGCCCGTCTTGCGATGACGCTCGATCTCGACCTGCAACGCACGCTCGAACGGCAGATTTCACGCTACGTCGCGCGCAACGATACGCGCGGCGTGCGCAACGCGGCGGCCATCCTCGTCGATACGCGCGACATGGGCGTGAAGGCGCTGGTCGGCTCCGCGAACTTCTTCGACCGGACGATCGACGGGCAGGTGAACGGCACGCTCGCGCGGCGCTCGCCGGGCTCGACGCTCAAGCCGTTCATCTATGCGCTCGGCTTCGACCAGGGCGTGCTGCATCCGCAGACCGTGCTGCGCGACGTGCCGACGTCGTTCGGCCCGTATGCGCCGGAGAACTTCGACGGTCATTTCCTCGGGCCGATCACGGCGACCGACGCGCTGAACCGCAGCCGCAACGTGCCGGCCGTATGGGTCGCGTCGCAGCTCAAGTCGCCCGACCTGTACCGGTTCCTGCAGGACGCCGGCGTGCGCCGGCTCGCAAGCGCGCAGCACTACGGGCTCGCGCTCGTGCTCGGCGGCGGTGAAGTGACGATGCAGGATCTCGCGGCGCTGTACGCGATGCTCGCGAACCGCGGCGAGTTCCGGCCGCTGCGGCTGCGCGCGGACGAGCCGGCATTGCCCGGCCGGCGCTTGCTCAGCGCCGAAGCTAGCTACATGACGATGGACATGCTGCGCCAGCACCTGCGCCCCGACGAGACGAGCGGCGCGCAGCCGTCGAGCGTGCCCGTGTACTGGAAGACCGGCACGTCATGGTCGTTCCGCGACGCGTGGACGGCCGGCGTGTTCGGCCCGTACGTGCTGGTCGTGTGGGTCGGCAATTTCGACAATTCGACCAATACCGCGTTCGTCGGCGTCGACGCGGCCGCGCCGCTGTTCTTTCAGGTCGTCGATGCGCTGAATGCCGAGCGGGCCGTCGTCGAGCCGCCGCGCGCGGTGCCGCCGAAACTGAAGCGCGTGCGCATCTGCCTCGCGAGCGGCGATCTGCCGAACGAGTGGTGTCCGCAGCAAGGGTGGACGTGGTTCATCCCCGGCACGTCGCCGATCCGCGTGAGCACCGTGCACCGGCCCGTCGTGATCGACGACGCGACGGGGAAGGCCGCGTGCCCGCCGTACGACGGCAAGCGCACGCATACGGAGGTCTTCGAGTTCTGGCCGTCGGACTTGCAGCAGGTGTTCGCGCAGGCCGGCATTCCGCGCCGGCGGCCGCCGCAGAATGCGGATTGTCGCGATGCCGGGCAGGTCGAAGGCGACCCGCCGCGCATCACGTCGCCGCTGCGCGGCAGTACGTATGCGATGCGCGTGAAAAGCACCGACGACACGCGCATCGCGTTCAACGCGACCGCCGATGCGAGCGCGCATGCGCTGTACTGGTTCGTCAACGACGCGTATGTCGGCCGCAGCGGGCCGGGCGACGCGCTGTTCTGGCAGCCGCGCACGGCCGGCAGCTATACGGTGCGGGTGGTCGACGATCACGGCCGCAGCGATCAGCGGCCGCTGGGCGTGGGACTGGAGCAGTAGCGCCGGTTCAGACCGTGTAGCCGATGCGCAGCACACCCCACGGCCGTCCGCCGACGACGATCGGCGCGGACACGTCCTTCATCAGCACGAACTGGCCGTTGCCCATGTCGCGCCGATAGGTCTGCAACAGGAACGGCTTGTCATGCGCGACGGACATGCGCGCCGTCCGGTCCGTGTAGATCCGGCGGTTTCGGCAATTTGCCGCATTCCACGCGGCGTCCGCACGCTGCGGCAGGGAAAACTTGCGGTTGTGGGTCGGCAGGTAGCACTGCCGGTCGAAGCTCGCGCAATAGACGACGCGTGGGTCGACGTCGAGCACCGGCTCCTGGATCGCCGGCAGCACGCGATCGGTGAACGCCGTGAAGCGCGTCATGAACTGTTGCGGGTCGGTGCCCGGAATCGGTTCGTAGTGCGCGTCGAAGAGCGCGTCGAGTGCGATATCGCCGCGGGCGACCGCGTCCTCGAAGAGCTTGCCGATCTTGGCGGCCGTGCTCCGTGCGGTGTCGATCAGGCGCGTGTCCGGCGATTCGATGCCGGTCGCGGCGGTGAGCTCGATCAGCGTCTCGGAGACGGAGAGCAGATTGCCGAGGCGGTCCTTGGCCTGCGAGAAGTTGTCGGCCGAATTCTCGACGCCGGACGCCATCTCGCCCACCTGCTCGTCGAGACGGTGGCACTGCGCCTCGATCTCGTCCGTCAACGACGCGATCTGTTCGGCTTCGCCCGCGAGCTCGGTGATCGCGTGCCCGGTCGCGTGCACGACCTCGCCGATCGTGCGCGTGCCCTCGCGCACGCGATGCGCGCGGGCGGCGTTGTCGGTGCCTTCCGCGAGCAGGTGGTCGGTCTGCTCGGCGAGCCGCGCGAGCGTCGTCTCGATCTGGGCCGTCGCCTGCCCGGTTTTCGCGGACAGGTTCTTGACCTCGGCCGCGACGACCGCGAAGCTGCGGCCCGACTCGCCGGCGCGCGCGGCCTCGATCGCGGCGTTCAGCGCGAGCAGGTGGGTCTGTCTCGCGATGACGGAGATTTCCTCGGACACCGCCCGCACGTGACCGAGCGCGTCGCGCAGCGCGCCCATCTGGTCGCTGATCGTGGTGACGCCCTCGACGAGGCCGTGAATGTCGGCGAGCGACGCCTCGATCGTCTGCTGCGACTGCCGGACCGCGTTCGACGCATTGGCGCTGACGTCGCGCACCTGCTGCGCGGCCTCGGCGATCCGGTGGTTGCCGCGCAGCGTGACGGCGGCCGATTCGCGCAGCGTATGGCAGACCTCCGCCTGCCGGGCGACGCGTGCCGCGACTTCCTCGACGTGGCCCGATACGTCGCAGATCTCGATGCCGAGCCTGCCGGCCTGTTCGGCGATGTCGCCGACGAGCGCGCGCGACGAACGGCGGCCGCGGCCGATTCCGAAGAAGTTCACGTTGGTGGGTCTCCTTGAGGGCACGCGCGCCGGGTTCCCGGCGGATGTTGCGCATGCGTTCCTGACTTGACGGCCGCGCGGCCGAGGACTTGAGGTCGGGTAAACATCGAGATCGGTGCGCAGGATGACCGGGCCCGCGCCGGGCGGGGCGTTTGCGCGACGTTCGCGTGACGTTTGCGCGACGTTTCCGTGGCCGGACGGGCAGCGCGTGGTGGCCGCCCGTCCTCGGGGGATATCAGAACACGTGATGGATGCCGGCGTTGACGCCGACCGTCGTGCCCGGCAACCCGTACAACGCACCGCCCGTGATGCCGAGGCCCGTATTCATCGCGCCGTGGTTGTTGACCACGCCGACCTGTGCATACAGGCCCGTTCGTTTCGACAGGCTGTAGTCGGCGCCGATCGCGGCGAGCAGCGAATGGTTGTGCGAATCGTTGCGGTCGGTCGTGTACCACGCGCCCGTGTTCAGGTCGAGGGCCGGCGTGACGCGATAGTCGAGGCCGGCGCTATACACGTTGTTGCTGAACGAGCCGGCGACCTTGTAGCTCGTGAACGACGCCTTGCCGGTTACCGGCCCGAACGTATAGGCGGCGCCGATCGTGCGGCCGACGAACGCGACCGCGCTCGGCACCGGCGTCGGCGTCGTGCCGCCGTTCCCGTCGTAGAGCGCCGCGTTGACCATGAAGCCGCCGTTCGTATAGGTGAGGCTGCCGGAATACTGGCGCCCCGCCTGGAAGTCGCCGGCCTTGCCGCCGAAGCCGAACATCGCGCTGGCCGTCAGCCCGGCGATCGTCGGGCTCGTGTACGAAATCGCGTTCGGGTTGAAGAGGCCCGTGACGAGCACGTTGTCGACGTACGGCACCAGCGCGGCGCCGAAGTGCGAGACGTTGCGCGGATCCGATCCGAGGATCGCGAGCACGAACGGCGAGAACTGCAGGCCGACCTTCGTTTCGCCGAAGCCGCCGTCGATCCCGACCCACGCCTGACGGCCGAAGAAGTTGCCGTTCGAATGGCCGAACGCGCCGTCCGTGATGTTGAAGCCGCTTTCCAGCTTGAATCGCGCGTGCAGCCCGCCGCCGAGATCCTCGGTGCCCGTGATGCCGAAGTTGGTCGGCGTCATGCCCGTGTCGGTCAGCGCGAACTGGCGCCCGGCGTTGCCGCCGGTTGCCGAATCGAGCGATCGGCTCGTATAGAGCAACGCGGCGTCGAGATCGCCGTACAGCGTGACGCTGCTCTGCGCGAAGCTGCTGGTGCTTGCGGCCGCGCCAAGCAGCGCCGCGCACATCGTCCGTGTCATTCCCTTCATCGTCTGTCTCCGTTTTGTGAGTGTTGTAATACGTACGACTAATTAAAAATGCAGTGGTGAAAGTGCTGCGATCCGCCTGCATGCCGTGCCGTCGGGGAACGCACGGCGATGCTCGTCGCCGGCGCGAGCGCGGCCGCGCGCCCGGCGTGATGAACGGGCAAGCGGTCGTGCTCCGGCGCCGCGGTGACGCGATAGGCCCGCCGCGGCGGGCGATGTCACATCGCGTGGTTCAACTGCTCGAGGATGGCCGGATTCTCGAGCGTGGACGTATCCTGCGTGATCGCCTCGCCCTTCGCGAGCGAGCGCAGCA